>SPCK01000088.1 GCA_004525355.1 Spirochaetales bacterium | reverse complement strand
CAGCAATTCATCCAGGATTGTGTAATCACGGGTCGGCGGACAGATGAGGGAAGCCTCGGCGCCGAACGCCACGAGTCCGACCGAAGCGCCTGCAGCTCCCTGTGCGTCAGAGAGGAAATCCCGAACCAGGGCGATGGCGGCTTCCAGGCGGGTCGGCTCAAGGTCCATGGCGGCCATGCTCGGGGAGACATCGACGACGAAAACGATATCCAGCTCCGATCGGAATGGAACCGGGGAGCGCTCGACCAGAACCGGGCCGGCCGCAGCCACGGAAACGGCAATCCATGACGCGGCAATCGCCAACGCGGACAATACCAAGGCAGCTCGCCAGGCCAGCGGCGCATCGGGCGAAGGTGGCCCGCCCCAGGGGTCGAGCGGTAAACGGATGCCTCTCCTTCCTCCCCGTCTCGCCATACGGGCCGCGACCAGGTAAACCGGCAAGCCTGCCGCCAGAAGCAGGAGCCAGGGAGTGTCGAACATGATCAAGGGCGGCCCCCCGGTGCACCCATTCCTGCAGCCGAGAAACCGGATTTCGGGGAATCTGCAGCAACCGCCGCCTCGATCGTTTCCGCGAGAGCCTCCGCCAGGGCCAGGGCCGCGGGCAGATCCCCGTCTGTGCTTCCCCCGAATCGGACGAATTCGCCTACCGACAGGATTACGGCAGCGTCGGGCCCCACCGCACCGGGTACGGATTCCAGCGGCAGGCCCGCAATCTCGCGTGGGGTGAGCGGTAGGAAATCGACCTCGGATCTTGTTCCCAGATATCGCTTGAGGGCCGTCCCCAGCACGGCCCACGCATCCGCCCCGCCGCTGGATTCACGCAGGTACGCAAGAACACTTCCGAATTCCCGCCGTGCGCGACGAAAGGCCCAGTGCGCCCGAAGCGCCCTCAACCAGGGAATCAGCCTGAATGCGACGAATATTGAAACCAGCACGGTCAGGAGAAATCCGCCGACCATGAGGTATACCCTCGCCTTCAGGCCAGGCGGTTCGAGCTGGGGTAGCGGCTCCGGGTTTGCCCTGCCCAGGGAAGGAAGAACCGATACAGCGTCGACTGGAATGGGTGGGAAGGCCTGTCCGCCGACATATAATGAAGGCAGGACACCCGGCCCCGGCTTCCATGCGATAAAGCGGATAACGAGCATCGGGCGTCCACCCCGTTCCTGCGTCTGGGCCGACAATATGGTCGGGCCGTCCTCACCGCTGTCGGGAAATGATGAATTCATGCGCTCGGGAATCCAGCGCGTTCCCGAATCGTCCCACACCACGATGGCGGTTACAACCTGCCCTGTCGAGTAGGCCGCCGGATCGAATTCCACGCCGAGCACACGGACCTCGGCATTGACCGGGATAGCCAGCCCCGCTATCGCGACGAGGACGAGCAACGCGACGGATTTCACGAAGCCCTCCGTCGTCGGCCGAAGAATTCCACTAGAGCCTTGACGGGATCGGTTTCCGGACCGAGTTCCAGGTAGGGTACCCGCGCGGCCGCTACTGACGCCAGCCATTCGAGTCGGGCTGCCTTTTCGTTCCTCTCCACCGCCTCCCGGTACGCCGCCGAACGTCGCATCACCAAGCGTGGACGACCGGACTCGGCGTCAATCGCCCTTATGGCGAACCCCGTTGATGTCCGATGGCTTCCTTGACCGTCCCGCACGAGAACCGCCGCGGCATCATGTTTCCTGGCCAGCAACGATAAGGCCAGGGCGTATCCCGATATGCGAAAATCGCTGAATACGAAGACCAGGCTTCGCCGTTTCAGGTGCGCTGTCGTGGTGGCCAGCGCGCCCGCGAGGTCAGAACCCGTACCCTGTCCCATCCGGCCTTCCATGATGCGTTCCATGAACGCGCCTACCGCGCCGCGGCCCGAGTCCGGCTCGACGTGCTGCAGGCCCTCGCCACCGAAGAACAGTCCGCCTACCCGTACGCCATTCAAACCACATGCGTAGGCGACCAATGATGCCGCGGCGGCAGCGGTTTCCCGCCTGCCTCCGCCCTCCCCGTAATCCATGGAGGCGGACTCGTCCATTACGATGTAGACCGATAGGTTTCTGTCATCTCGGTATGTCTTGACGTAGGGCCGTCCAAGACGCGCGGTGGCGTTCCAATCCATCCGCAGGGCGTCATCGTCCGTCCCGTATTCCCGCAGGCCATCGAAGTCCATGCCGCGCCCCTTGAAGGACGAGCTAAATTCTCCTGCGGCCAAAGCCCGGGACAGCGAGGACGAAGCGAAAACGAGCTTGCGTATCCTGCGCTTGCGGGATTCAAGATCCATCAGGGAACCGCCACCGCCGACAGGATGCCCCGTACGATCGTTTCTGCGCTGATTCGCTCGGCTTCGGCCTCGTAGGAGGGAACGATGCGATGGCGCAGCACTGCTGGAGCCGCGCGTTTGACGTCATCGGGAAGCACGTAGTCACGCCCATCCAGGAGGGCTCCGGCCCGTGCGGCGCGATATAGGGCGATGGAAGCGCGGGGACTGGCTCCGTATTCAATATAGCGGCGCACCTCGCGCACGGCCTGCGGCGCGACTGTATCGTCATGCGGCCTGGTCGCCCTGACAAGGGACACCGCGTACGCGACGGCATCCTTCGCGAAGCGCACCGCCCGCGCCGCCGCCTTGAGAGTGTCCAGGTCACCAACGTCAAGCACGTGAGATGTCCCGGTACGCCCACTTTCGTCCCAGGGCGTCCGGTCGGCATTCTCCAGAACGACCTGCAACTCTTCAGTCTCGTCCGGGTAATCGGCAAGGAGCTTGAGCATGAATCGGTCCAGCTGGGCCTCGGGAAGGCGGAATGTACCCTCATGCTCGATGGGATTCTGGGTAGCCAGTACGAAAAAAGGCTTTGGCAGGGCCAAAGTCTTGTCCCCCATGGTCACTTGGCGCTCTTCCATGGCCTCCAGCAAGGCCGATTGCACCTTGGCGGGAGCCCGGTTGATTTCGTCCGCCAATACGATGTTCGCAAATACCGGCCCTTCCCGGGGCACGAAGCGCCCACCTGCGGCCTCATAGAACAGGGTACCGGTTATGTCACCGGGAAGGAGATCGGGTGTAAACTGGATACGACGGTAGGAGAGATCCGCCGCGGCTGCGAATGTACGGACCGCCAGAGTCTTTGCCAGGCCAGGCACGCCCTCGAGGAGCACGTGCCCGTCGGACATGACTGCGGTGAGTATCCCGTCCACGATATCGCGCTTGCCGACGAGCCGCAGGGCTATCGCCTTCCTGATCCGGGCCACGACATCCCGTGCCCTCTCGAAATCAGCGGGCGCGGTCAAGCCAGCATTACCCGATCGCTCTTCCATATTCGCTCCATCCCGAACGACGGCGCCTCCCTCAGAAGCGGCCTCGCCGATCGTTCCCAAGATATTTCACGGTCACGATAGTATACGGATGGGGGGGGCGGGAGCAAGACTGATTGCCCCCTGTCGCTTGACATCAGCTCCATGACCAGCGGGCAAGGGCGCTTGCCGGAAAGCCGCCGGGACGGCAGCGAGTCCGCTATTCGGCGTTGGATTCCGGTTCTGGGTCAGGCGGGTCCGTAGGCTCGTTGGCGCTCACTGAGGCTGACCGGACATAAATGTAATAATCGTTGTCAGTTTCGTAGAACCCCGGGATATGACCTATAGTCTGGAATCCATTATTTCCGTAGAAACTGTCCCCGATCGCATGTTCCTTGACCCGGGACGTTTCGACGCGAACCACCGCATAAGGCGTCTTTTGGGTAACTGCTTCCTCGAGAAGCTCGAGAAGGCGCGGGCCTACCGCCTTGTTTCGGTAATCCCTGCCGACGACAAACGTATGGATATCAAAGGTGTACTCGGTATTGGGCGATCGGTAATACAGGCAAAAACCCGCGAGTACACGGCCATCACGCAGTTCTATGAGCTCAAAAGGGCTGCCCGGGCTTTCTTTCCATGCTGCAAGAGTCTCCTTGAGGATATCAAGCTCGATATCCCGGTACGCTCCCGTTTCCAGCGTCAATAATTCATATTCCCGAATATTTATCACACCTTTTATCCTTAGAACACATCGCGATCCTTGCCGCAAATTCTAAAATGTATGTGTTATAGTAATCCATGAGCCGGCAATAATCCAGACCGAACTTTTCGCTTCGCCCCTCTGCGGGGAGTTCAAGGTGGCGAATACGACTCCCATACCAGGACAGCCAAGCGTATTGGGTCAATTTTTGGGTGATTTCAGCCGAAATACAGATGGTGGACCTGTGCCAACATCCGGATTCCCCTACCGGATGCGGCTTTGAACGTGTAATTACATTATGTTGTGGAGTTGACGCGGGGATGGGCGGGGCAGCCCGCGGACTCCTCATACAAGGATGGACGACAATGACGCATTATACGCTGGCGAACGCCGATATCGTATCCGGAAAAGGAATACAGAAACGCGGCACCGTGTCCGTCGCCGGAACGTCTTTGGCCTCGTCCCGGAACGGCGGACCGACGCTGGATCTGGGCGGCGATTCATTCATATACCCTGCACTTGTCAATGTCCATGACCATTTACGCGGCAACTACGTCCCCCGCGTCGGGCCGAAGGGCGAGCGTTTCTACGTGAACTGGTCATATTGGGACGCCGATCTCAAATCCTCGCCGGTTTACGAGGAGCGGGCCAACCTGAACGTCGAGACGATGTACTTCCTGTCCGCGTACAAGAACCTGTTCTCCGGGGTCGCCACAGTCAACGACCATTTCCCCCACGAAATCAACGATCCTTTCATACCGCGCCTTCCCATCAGGGTAATCAAGGAGTACGCGCTTGCCCATGAGTGTTCCTCCTACGACCTGAAATGGGGCCAGGGCATAGAGATCGAGCATGCCCTGGCTACCGAGCAGGATTGGCCTTTCATCACCCACCTCGAGGAAGGATTCGATCCCGAAGCCCAGGACGGCGTCGGCATCCTGGAACGCCTGGACTGCATGGACGAACGCGATCTATTCATTCATTGCATCGGTTTCTCGGACGAGGACATCGCCAAAACGGCCAAGGCCGGGGCGTCCATTTCGTGGTGCCCGGCTTCCAACCTGTTCATGTTCAACGTAACGTGCAAGATCAGGAAGATTCTCAAGTCCGGCATCAACGTAGCCCTCGGGACGGATTCGACCCATACCGGTTCCATCAATCTCCTTGCTGAGATGAAATTCGCCCGCGAAATCTACAGGAAGCTGTACGGAGAGGACTTGTCCGCGGAGACTATTTTCCGCATGGTAACCATCAATCCCGCCAAGGCCTTCAGGATGCAAGACCGTATCGGCACCATCGAACCGGGCAAACGTGCCGACGTCCTGATTCTCAAGGCCAAGCATACCGACCCCTATGAAAACCTGGCCCACGCGTCGATGGCGGATATACAATTTTTGTCGGTCGACGGGCAGCCGGTATACGCGGAGGAACGTTTTGCCGAGCTCATGCCCACAACGGGCCTGGAGACGGTGACGGTCGGCAATCGCCCCATGTTGGTCAAGGGAGCGCCACTTTCCCTCTATCGATCGGTCCGTGCAGCGGTTGGCTTCAAGAAGCGCCTTGATTACCTGCCCTTTGAATGTTGACAGAAGCGCTAGTAGTGGCATCCGCGTCCGACATGTACTATAATGAACGAACGCGAGGCGGACGCTTGCCCGCCATGCAAAACAGGAATGTCGAGGGGAGACGATGCCCAAGATAGGGACATACCGCGCCAATTCGGTCATATACTTCCAGGGCGACCAAGGGGACAAGGTCTTCGTCCTGCAAAGCGGCCGGGTAAGCCTCAACTACAACGACATCGAAACGGGCAAGGACATACACGAGGTCATACAGACCGGCGAATTCTTCGGCGTCAAGAGCGCGATGGGCCGCTACCCGCGAGAAGAGAACGCCGTTGTCCTACAAGACGCAGCTATCCTGGTATTCACGGCACCCGAATTCGAGCAATTCGCCGCTTCGAACATCCGCATTATCATCAAGATGCTCAAGGTCTTCTCGAACCAACTGAGGCGTATCCACAAGCAGGTGGAGAACCTCATGGAAAATACCAGTTCTGTCAATCCCGAGACGGGTCTTTTCCGGACGGGTGAGTACTATCTGCGAAACCGCATGTTCTCCCAGGCCCGATATGTATTCAGCCGCTACCTTACCTACTACCCCTCCGGCCGCATGACGGAACAGGCGGGGCGCTTCCTGGAAACGGCCGAAACGTCCCTGGCGCGCTACGGCGACGGCAAGGGACCCGCGCCGCTGGCCGGGACCAGCACGACGAAGCCGTCCGCTCCGAGTAGCGCGGTCGCCACCCCCGAACCCAAGGCTCCCGCCGCAAGCGGCCAGGCCATCTCGGACGTGGCCAAGGACTATTACAACGCGGTGAGCATCCTTACCCAGGAGAAATACCAGGAAGCGCTCAAGGAATTCAAGCGCATCGCAGAAGCGACGGACGATCAAGAATACGCCGGCAAGGCTCAATTCGACATGGGCCGCTGCCTCTTCGCGATGGCCCAGTGGGACGCGGCCATCCAGCACTTTACCGGCATAGTACAACGGAACCCGCGGCACGCGGACATGGCGGACATCCTCTTCATCATGGGGCAATCATGGGAGAAAAAGGGCGATGCAGCCCGCGCACAGGGTTTTTACAAGAAAGTCGTGTCCATGCCCGGCGACGAGGACTCCAGCGCACGCATCAAGGCAAAAAAAGCCATGAACGCAATGGGAGGAGCCTGACGTGTCCGATCTAGCCGGCTTCAGCCGCTTCGCGCGAACATACCAGCCAGAAGAACTCATTTTTACCGAGTTTGAACCCGGTGACAGCTTCTACCTGATCCAGGCGGGCAGAGTCCGCATCACCAAGATCGTCGGCGATATCGAAAAGAACATCGACATCCTCCAGGCTCCGGAGATTTTCGGCGAAATGGCCATACTCGAAGGCGCTCCACGATCCGCGACCGCCATCGCGATGGATACCGTCAAGGTGCTGGAGTTCAACAGGGCCAACTTCGAGATCCTCATGATGGGCAATCCCCAGATCGCCCTACGGTTGCTGCGACTCTTCGCCAAGCGAATCTACGACCAGAAGCGCCGTTTCATGATCTTGACCCTCGAAGACCCACAAGCCAGGATCGCCGATGTATTCTTGATGCTCCACGAGACTCAGGGAGCGATGAACCAAGGCGCGTCCGAGCTCGACGGCGACCGCCGCGAGTTCAAGGTAACCGTCGACGACGTGGCCCACTGGGCAGGCATGAATCTGAACGACGTCCAGACAATTCTGGGACATTTCTCCAATCAGCGCCGTGTGGAACTATACCAGGACAAGGTAGTCGTCAAAAACATCAACGATTTCAGTCGCTTCGTGAATTCCAAGAGAAAGAAATAAGAACCGGGTTGCCTGTTTTCATCTCCTCTTGCCGCGAGCGACCACTTTCCGCTATAGTCATCCCCGCATCGCCGAGATAGCTCACTTGGCAGAGCGGCGCACTCGTAATGCGCAGGTACCGGGTTCGACTCCCGGTCTCGGCTTAAAAAGGCGCGTTCCCGTCAGGGGGCGCGCTTTTTTATATCTGCCGAGACCGGGAGTCGAACCGAAGGAGCGTCCCGAGCGAACGCGAAGGGCGCGGCGCATGGACGCGCCGCGAGCGAACGAGGCGGCCTGGAGCGAAACCGGCAGGATGCCGGCAAGCGGAAGGCGACTCCCGGTCTCGGCTT
>SPCK01000461.1 GCA_004525355.1 Spirochaetales bacterium | reverse complement strand
TATATTATCGAAAACCCCCTGATTGACTATGTCATGCATGAGAACGAGAGCTTCCTGGCCAAGCTCGATGCCCGACCCGGAACCATGCAACTTGTCGAGCACGCGACGTTCCAGGCAATCATCCAGGCCTCCTGCGGCTATACCATCGTACCCGGCGGCTCTGGAGCCAATACTGCCCGCGCGCTGGCCATGCTCACCGGCGACGAGCAGGCGTCACCCCGTCCGTGCTATTCCGGCGGCGTGGGCGACGACGAGGCAGGCCGCGCGTTCGAGACCATCATGAGCGGCTTGGGCATAGACACGGCAATGGCCATGAAGAACGCCAAGACCGGCGTCTCCGCCATTGTGGTCACACCCGACCACGAGCGAACCATGTTCACCAGCCTCGGAGCCTGCCGGGATTTCTCTCCCGGGGACGTTTCCGAAGAATTCCTTGCCGACAGCGCGTGTTTCTACGCAACCGGCTACCTGTGGGACACCGATCCGCAGAAACAGGCCCTGTTTCATGCCGTGGACCGGGCCAACGCTCTTGATATACCCGTGTATTTCGACCTTGCGGATCCCTTCGTGGTCGATCGTTACTGGAAGGACCTGTGCGCATGGCTGCCTGGCCGCGTACACACCATTTTCGCCAACCGTCAGGAACTATCCCGCATGACCGGATGCGGCGGCACGGATTACGAAATCATGCGCGATGCCGCCCGGCTGGCACCTACAGTTGTCATGAAAATAGGCCGCGGCGGCTGCCTCGCCCAGTCCGGCGGCAGGCTCATCCACGTCAAGGGCGAAGCGGTCGTACCGGTGGACACGACCGGCGCCGGAGACTCCTTCTCGGCCGGATTTCTCTATGGTGTGCTCCATCACCGAAGCCTCAAGGATTGCGCAAAGCTCGGCAACCGCATCGCCGCGCGGGTCGTAGCCGTGGAGGGTTGCCGCTACGACTGCATCGACCGCGATGATATTCTCGCCGTCGTAACGGCCTGAACCGTCGACGGAATCGTCCCGGATTCCATTGAACGAGCCACGCTCAGCCGTCCCGAATCCGAAAAATTGATGGCATTGACAAAAGCACTGGAGACACCTATTGTTTGGCCCTGCCGCGAAGTACGCGCGCATATCCAGGGGTCCCCCAGAGGTAGGTGCAATGAAGGAAGAGTACGAGTTTCCGCTTGAAGACTACATGAGTCGCGAGCGCTTCGAGCGGTTCAAGGCATTCGCCAGAGACAAAGAAACGCCTTGCCTTATCCTCGATCTTGATATCGTCAGGATCAAGTACGAAGAGCTGCGCGAGAAACTGCCTTTCAGTACGATATACTACGCGGTCAAGGCGAATCCGAATGACGAGGTCGTATCCCTCCTTCGTGATATGGGATCCAATTTCGACATCGCCACCAGGTACGAGCTGGACCAGCTTCTGCGGCTCGGAATCAGCCCAGACCGCATGAGCTTGGGCAATACCATAAAAAAAGAGAAGGACATCGCCTATTTCTACGAAAAGGGCGTCAGGCTCTTCGCAACAGACAGCTTCGAGGACGTGGACAAACTGGCCCGAGCCGCCCCCAAGGCCAAGGTATTCTTCCGTATCCTCACCGAGGGCATGGGCGCCGACTGGCCACTTTCGCGCAAATTCGGCAGCCACCCGGAAATGACCCGCAACCTGATCCTGCACGCCCGCGACCTTGGTCTCGAACCCTACGGCATTTCCTTCCACGTAGGCAGCCAGCAACGCGACATCGGCCAGTGGTCCACGGCCCTTTCCACCGTCGGGTCGCTGTTCGACTGGGCTGAGGACCACGGCATCAAGCTCAAAATGGTCAACATGGGCGGTGGATTCCCGGCCAACTACACCGACCCCACAAACTCCATCCAGCAATACGCGGACGACATAACGGCGTACCTCAAGAACTATTTTACCGACGAATTGCCCGAGATAATCATCGAGCCGGGCCGGTCCATGGTCGGCGACAGCGGAATCATCGTCACCGAGATCGTCAACATCGCCAAGAAAAGCACCCATGACCTGTACCATTGGGTATTCTTCGACATCGGCAAGTTCGGCGGCCTGATCGAGACCCTCGACGAAGCCATCAAGTACCCGATTTATTTCGAGAAGTCCGGCCCCACCCTGGACACCATCCTGGCCGGCCCAACCTGCGACAGCATGGACATCCTGTATGAAAAGAACACGTACGACATGCCTGCGGGCACGAAAATCGGCGAACGGGCCTACATCCTGACTACCGGCGCGTACACCCAGAGTTACAGTTCCATTTATTTCAACGG
>SPCK01000157.1 GCA_004525355.1 Spirochaetales bacterium | reverse complement strand
GCGTCATCCCTGGAATATGCCAGGCATGCATGGCTCTCGATGCGCGTCTGGGCGATGTCGCCCAGTTCGGACTTGGCCCGCTTCATCATGGCGACGAGGACGCGCAGGCGCTCGGTCTCCCGATCATCCGGATCCAGGAGGCCGTAACAGAGTTGTTCCCTGCCGTAGGGAGCCGTCCGCCAGCGGAAGAACACGATGCGTTCGGCGCCACGCGCGATGGCTTGAATCGACCAAAGCGCCACCTGGCGCTCCGGCGGCAGGTAGCCCAGGCTGACGTGCCCCTGGATGCCAGACATCGCTTCCATCACGGTAAAGGGCGAATTATCATGCAGGCCCCGAACATAACTCTCAGCCGCGGCGTTGAAAGCCCATGGAAACGGTTGGTCCTGAGGTCCCCATGTCGGGTAATTGTCCCAGGATGCAAAATCCATGCCCTCGGTCAGGTCCTCCATATCGATGGCATGGGAAAATGGGGGAGGGAACAGGTTGGTCGTTATGTACTGTTCCGGCGAAGTGGAACCCCGGAGAAGCGAGGTCTGCTCGAGGGCGAACGACGCAGCCGCATCAGAGCAGAAACGGTCGTAGTCAAGCAATAGCCCGGGATTGTGCCCGGTCGCCGGCTGCACGCGGGGAACGGGTACCTGATCGAAACGAGCGTAGCTGGTATTCCAGAACACCGCGCCCCAGGCCGCATTCAGCGCGACTGGATCGCCATACTTCTCCCCGAGCCATGCGTGCCAGGCTGTACGGCAATGGTTGCAGACGCAACGATCCGAACCTTCGTGACCGATCTCGTTATCCACCTGGAAACCCGCCACGCGCGGATCGCCGCCATAGTGCCGCGCGACGGCCCCGGCTATCCGCAACGCCGCTTCCCAGTAGTCGGGAGCGTTGTAGCACGCGTTGCGCCTGGCCCCGAAATCGTGGACCGGTCCGAGGGGAGAAACCCGCAGGACGTCAGGGTGGGCGTCAACGAGCCACACCGGAGGCGTCGCGGTCGGCGTGCCGACGATGGCCTTGATACCGCATTTCGAAAGCACGGCGATGGCTCGGTCGAACAGAGAAAAATCAAAGCGTCCAGGCTCGGGTTCCACGAGGGTCCACGCGAATTCCATTATGCGGACTACAGAGAAGCCGTAGGCGGCCATGCGCTCGGCGTCCTGCGCCCAACGAGATTCATCCCACTGTTCGGGATACCAGTCAACGCCGAATTCAAGACCATGTGTCATGTCGCTCTCCCGCCGTCCGGTCATTGATGCTGTTTGAATCCTCCAGAAAAAGCCAGGCGGTCGGATCAGGTCGCGCGCGGCGCCATGGTTTTGCGCAGGCAGGTTTCGAGCCAGAATCGAGCGGCGCCGTCCTCGGGCACCTCTTCGAGCGCTCGTTTGAAGTAGAACGCGCCTCCGCTGATGTCCTTTTGGTAGAATGCCAGCATGCCCTGTTCGAAAAAGGTGTTCGAGCGCATCTTTCGCTCGAAAAGTTCATCCGGCAGGCCGTCAAAAATCTCGAATGCAGAAACGGCCTTGTCTTTTCCCTTCACCAGGGCTTTGCCGATGAACCGATACTTGTATTTCCCGGCTTCGGACATGCTCCTGAAGGTGTCTTCACTGATTACGAGTGGAATATTGAAGGCCTTGGCTATGGCCTGGAGGCGCGAGGCGAGATTAACCGAGTCCGAGATCACCGTGCCCTCCATCCGGTCGCTCACGCCGACGACGCCCATCATCAGGGGGCCGGTGTGAATCCCTATGCCCATGGACACGGACCGGTACCCTACCTTGGCCCGGTGACCGTTGTACACCTGCATCTTTTTCTGCATCTCCACGGCGCTTTCAACCGCGTCATCGGCACCAGTGTCTTCGGGAAACAGTGCCATGATGCCGTCTCCCATGTACTTGTCCACGAAACCGCGATGGCCGGTTATCACCGGAACGACGCGAGACAGGTACGAATTGACGAAAGCGAAGCTTTCCTCTGGGGTCAGGATTTCCGACAACTCGGTGAAGGCGCGGATGTCTGAGAAGAAAATAGTCATGTCTTTCTTGATATGGTCGCCGAGGTTGAGGTCCAGGATGTCTTTCTTCTGCAGGTAGGACAGGAATTCGTTGGGTATGAACTTCCGTATGGATGCCGTCAGCGCTACGGCCCGGTCGTCCAGGATGGTCTCCTCGGCGGATGGGTGCGAAAGCTCCATCATGGCGGCCAGGATCGCGGTAGCTGCGAACAGTATCTCGGCGGCCACGGACGCAGCACTTGCGTACGGCCTGATCACAGGTAGCGGTACCAGTATAACGAGTGCCGCCAACGCCCTGATTGCGGCGGCGGGAACGACGCGCCGGGAAGGTACGTTCAAGGCAGCATGGGCGATAAAGAACCAGACGGCGACGATCGCGAGTCCGGCCTGTACCATGCCGACAGCCAGGGCCGTCCATCCTGCCGCGGCCTCGCCGAGGATCGCCGGGACGGCGATGCCGGCGGCTGCTCCAAGGACGGCCACCGGGTACAGTATCCACCGGGCAGTGGTCAACGTTCGGCCGGCCAGGGCGCCCGTAAAAGCGACCGCGGCCGCCGATGCCGCGATTCGAAGCGCCATGGCGACGGTCCATATCGGGATTGCCCCGCCGGCCAGGCTTGGAAGGAATCCCGATACACTCATCGAGGCGGCGCTGAGCGTCAGAAAGCAGGCCAGGCTCGCATAGGGCCTGGCTCGACGGCGATAGAAGCCAAGCAGGGCGACGAACAGGCCCGCGGCCAGCCAGAGTGCGGCCTCGGCACCCCGCGCGCCCACGAGGGAAATGGGGAACATGCTCCAGGAGGCCGGATCAGCGGCTGCAAGTGCGGCAACCCACAGCTGATTTTGCATCATGGACATAGTGTAAACCATAGAAAGGTTTTTCGCTAATAGGGATGGCAAAAATCTCGATCTCCGGGTGCTGATCGCGTAGGAATTTACCAGAATGGTCCGCTCCTACTCTGGGACGGCGGCGCGGTCAAGGGAGTATTCATTGACAGCTTGAGAATATCGCCGGCGCGAATGGCTGGCGTATTGAATACCTGCGCGGTGAATGGGGGAGTCTGCTCGAAGATCTGAGGACGGGCGCAATCGACCTTCTCCCTGCCATCGCGATTTCGAGAGCACGGGAAGTCTTCCTGGAATCTTCCGGCCAAAGTGTCCTTTCAAACTGGGGCGAGATCTATACCCGGGACGATATATCGATTGATTCAATTACCGACCTTGAGAGCATGAGGATTGCGAATCCTATGTCGCTGTACTTCGCGGTGACAGAAGGCGATCCGCTGGGACTTTTACCTGCCCTTGATACGGGTATCGAGCGCCTGAAACAGTATCCTGATTCAATGTATTTCAGTTCGTTGTCCTGGCGGATTGAAACCCCTCCCAGAATCAAAATTCCCGCTTGGCTGGTCTTCCTGCTCCTTGGCATAACGCTTGTTGCTATTTTCATAATCGTCATGAATATTTCACTCAGGCACCTGGTCGCCAAGGAGGGCGGGTGAGTTGGAGGCGAGAAATCAAGCTCTGCTTTCCGCAAAAGAAAAATATCGCCTGCTTGCAGAGAATCTGGAAGCGATTCCCTGGAAACAGGATATACAGATTGACCTATTTCGCGCCTCAAGCGCGACGCATACTCGGCTATGAACCCTCAGTCTGGACAGATCTGGATTCATGGATGGATGGTGTCCACCCAGACGATCGAGATCGAGTTCGGAAGGATTTTTTTTGCATAGCCATGAGCAAGTCCTCGTAAATCGTTTATCGGTTCATGAAGAAAGACGGGACCGTCGCCTGGCTTCGGGTTTTTTAACTGTAGAAACGAAGGGGGATGCACCTGTCGCGCTGAGAGGAATCATCATCAACGTCACCAAACTGAAGTTGACCGAGGAACTACTCACACGAAGGCTCCAGGAAAAGGAGATTCTCTACCGGGAAGTCCATCATCGCGTCAAGAATGATCCAAGCGTCATTTCAAGCCTCCTGAACCTGCCAGGCCCAGCATATTGACTCTCCGGAGAGCGCATTGGCAGCGATCCATGATAGTCAGGACCGTATCAAGGCCATAGCGTTGGTGCATGGCGACCTCTATGAATCGAAAGATTGTTTCCATATCGAGATGGAGGAATATAGCAACGAGCTGATATCCAATGGCTACAAACATGCTTTTTCGCGTTGTCGGTGACGATTTCATGGAACTTCAAGTGGCGGATAACGGCACGCGCTTACCTGATGATTATGCCGATCGAGACGCAAGCAAGCCATGTATAGTCTGAAAAGTTTTTTTGAAATAGTTGACCTCTGAATCTTGACATGGTACCTTTGAAGTGTCATGAAAATAGCCTATATCGATGGACGGCGTTTCAGGCGCGGTCTGATAGTCGGAGCCAGGCGTCTTATAGAGAGCGCCGGACTCCTCGACCGTATCAATGTGTTTCCCGTCGCGGATGGCGACACGGGGGCCAACATGGCCGCCACGATTCGCGCCTTGACCAATGGCTTGGCCGTCGCTACGGTTCCCTCCATCGGCGCTACTGCCCGTCTTGCCGCGGATGCGGCCCTGTTCGGTGCACGCGGTAATTCCGGTGCCATCATGGCGCAGTTTTTCTACGGGCTGGCTGAGGATCTCGCTTCAGAGGTTCGGGTGGGGACGAAGCGCTTCGCCACGGCGCTTTGCCGGGCTGCAAAGTCCGCTTGCGAAGCGCTATCGGCACCCAAAGAGGGCACAATCGTCACCGTCCTGCACGACTGGGCGGAAGCAGCTCATCGCGTCGCGCAAAAAACCGACGACTTCATGGAAATGCTTCACGTTGCGCTCGATGCAGCGCGCCTTTCGCTGGAACGCACCAAGGATATGCTTCCCGAACTCAGGAAGGCGGGCGTCGTGGACGCCGGCGCTCTGGGATTCGTCAAGTTGATTGAAGGAATATCCGCGTTTATCCAGCAAGGCCGGATCCGCGACTTGCCTGAAGAGCTCGCGAATGCTACAGCTTTCACAGCTGACTCGATCGGCGAAGTTTTCCCCGTTGATGGAACCGAACCGAACCTGCGCTACTGCGTCGAAGCGCTGATCGCCGGGCAGGACATGGACGCCTCCGCGCTCCGTTCCGGCCTGGAAGCCATCGGCGATTCGGTCGTGGTTGCCGGCTCGCCGCGGTGGCTTAAAGCGCACGTCCACTCCAACGAGCCGACGCTCGCGTTCAGGGCGATGGAAGCGCTGGGAACCGTCGAGCAACCCAAGGTCGATGATATGTTGCTTCAGACCCGTCGGGTCGCTGCCGGCAGACGAGCGTGCGCGGTCCTGGTAGACTCGGCGAGCGATTTTCCCGATGCACTGAGGCTTCAGCTTGGCGTCGAGCAGGTGCCCGTCCAAGTCATTATGGGAGACATCACCCGTCTCGATGGAGTGGGACTTTCTACCGGGGAATTCACCGCGTACCTGAAGGGTTCTCCCGCCATCTATCCGACCACCTCACAGCCCAGTCATATAGCTTTCTCGCGCAAGTTCGACCTGGCCTTGGCTCATGCGGACGATGCTGTGTACGTGGGTATCTCCGAGCCCCTGTCCGGGACGCTGGCTGCCGGTCGTCGGGCCGCCTTGGCGTCGACCAACGCCGCGCGGTTGCGCATCGTCGATTCAGGTCAG
>SPCK01000063.1 GCA_004525355.1 Spirochaetales bacterium | reverse complement strand
TCGTTCCTGGCCATCCTGCAGCCGCGCGCGCCCATGTTGTCCACCGGCTTGACGACCAAAGGGAAGGGAGCGCCCCCCGGCGAGAGGGATGCCGCAAGCGCGACACAATCCTCACCCCGCGCTCCCGCGACGAAATGGGGCACGGGTACGCCGGCAGCCGCCAATCTGCATCGCATCCGGGCTTTGTCGGAAGCATCCATGGCAACTTCATAAGGAATGCCGGGTAAATCAAGCGAACTGGCGACCCAGGCCACCGAGGTCGAAAAATCCGTGCCCGCGGTAAAAACTCCGACCAGACCAGGGATGTTCCGGGCCGCCTGGAGCAGGCCGTCCCTGTCCTTGAGGTCGATGGCAAGGAATTCATCGGCATCGGTCGCGTGTGCAGCCATGGGATCAGCGTCCGCGACGACGACCCGGTAACCCTTTTCCCTGGCTGCCCGGATAGCCGGTCCCTGCATCACTCCGGCGCCCAGAATGAATATCGTTTTCATGGTCGGTCCTTGCTCGTTTCTCTGTCCGGGGAACACGTAGCATAACATTCAAACGTATCGCCCAGTTCCATGATCCTGGAAAGAATCATGGCGATGCGATATCGAATCGAGGCCTTGTTCGCCGGCACGCCGGGAAAACGCTCCGGATGGTGCCCGGTTACGCGTAGTATTCGTACCTCGAAACCGTACCGCTTGAGAATCCCCCTGACGCGACGCGGATCCCATACCGTAAAATGATCGTCCGGCGAGCGTTCCCAGAATTCGGCAGGGCGGGATCGAGCGGATATTCCGGCGCAGGATGGTGTAGAGAAGGCGAAAACGCCGCCAGGCTTGAGCAACGAACGAGCCCTCCGCAGGACTCGTCCCAGTTCATCGAAATGCTCTATCACGAACCACATGGTCAGGCACTCCAGGTTCCTCGGATAGAAGCCATCGGACCCTGGAGTGGAGAAATCAGCCATGAAAGCCGGGATCTTCAGTTGAGTGCGCACGTAGGCCACCGCATCACTTGACAAGTCGGAGCCGACGGGATTCCATTCCCGCGCCTGGGCTTCGGCAAGGAAGGGTCCATACGCACAGCCCACGTCGAGTATGCTCGCCCCCGCCCTGCCGGCAGGCAACAAACCTTCGATACTATCCAGGCGACCCGCGGCCATCCTGCGTATCGCCGGCATGTCTTCAAGGTATGTCCTGCCGTACTGCGCCTTGTACTCATCGAAAAAGTATGACTTCGATGAATACGGATCCTTTCGCGCGATGAAATAGGACATGGACACCATGCCACAATCGG
The DNA here is from genome assembly GCA_004525355.1 of Spirochaetales bacterium. Classification (GTDB taxonomy): domain Bacteria; phylum Spirochaetota; class Spirochaetia; order Treponematales; family UBA12059; genus UBA5200. The sequence goes on along the minus strand of SPCK01000063.1, from coordinate 7,672 downwards.
GACAGCGCTTGTACGTCTTGCATCGACTCCGATGGATGGCGATCCCGCGACGGCCTCCGCAGACGGGGCAGGCTCCTGCGTGGCGGGGAACCATGGCTCCCAATAGGGCGGCCAGATCCTCGGCTTCCCGCGGCGCGGCTTTACCGACCGAAACCGCGAGCCCGGTTATATCCGTCAAAGCCGCCGTCAAAGCCGATGCCGAGGGTGTGCGCGTTCCAAGGCTGATGAAGCCAGCCTTGCGCGACAGAGCCTCGTGCGTGGGCGATGGATTCAGCAGGAGAACCGCACAACCTGCCCAGGCTGCCTCGAAGGCTGTCAACCCGAACTGCGTGACGACGAGGTCATAGTCGGCCAGTTTTTCTTTCAGATCCTGCACGGGGCCGAGCATCGTGAGCCCGGGCCTCGCGCGCGGCGCTCCCGTGGCCGATAGGGCTCCGCTTACCACGGTGACAGAGTGCGCGGGCAGGCGCCCATGATCGACCGCGATTTCCAGAAAGCGTTCGGTCAGGCCCGCGGGGTCCTCGCCGCCAAAGCAGACGAGAACCTTTCTCGCCATGGTCGGCGGTTTGCGGCGCCTTGCCGGCAGCGATAGAAAGCCAAGCGACGCGATGTTACCCGCCTGCGCCGCGATCCGGTTCCCGTAACTCATCCTCGTCGTTCGTGGGAGTATGTCGATCAGATAGTCCGCGCAGACGCGTGCCTGGCCCCCTTCGTCTAGTGCGACGACGGTCCCGTAGTTCGCCCAGGAGCGATAGTCTTCCGCCGTGCTTTCGCGTTTGTCCAAAATGATCAGGCCGAAGCGCTCTCCAGCCACCTCCGTCACGATCCTGAGCGTCCCGAGGTCGTAATGGTAGGCAAGGCCGATTTCCGCCGCGCCCCGGTCGCCTGAGACCGGCCGTTCGGGCAGGAATATGGCTGCGCGGGCTCCCAACCGTCTTGCAAGATCGAAGCAACGGGACAGGTGACCGGAGCCGTTTCCCTTCTTGACCGAAGGCACCAGGAGTATCGAGCTCACGTGCGGCTTCCGTCCTCGTCGGCCAACCAGGACATCACGGCAGCGTCCGTCGGATCACGGCCCAAGTCGGCAACGAGACGGCAGACGCGATCGTAATCTTCCGGGGTGTCCACGGTTACCCGGCCCCCGGGCATATACCAGGATTCCGGGCATTCAGGCCGGTCGACCCTGAAAGAATCGGGACGTTCATAAAGGTAGGGACACACATGCTCGCGGTCGTAGGTGGACGTAGCCTCCCCATCGGCCTTGAGCAGGGCCTCGGCCCGGACCACCTCGACGCCCATGCCGACGGGCATGCCAACATAGCCCGAGTAATCGGCTCCGCTGGACATGGATCGCGCCATCAATGACGCGGCAAGCTCGTAGGAGACAAGCGGATTGTCGCCTGTTGCCCTGACTATCAACGATGCGTGGCTGTAGCGTACCGCAAGGATGTATCGAGCCAGTACATCGTCCTTTGGACCGGCAACAACGTCGAAACCCAGACTGCGAGCCCGCGGACCCAATTCTCGTGCTCCATCATCGTCGCTTGCGAGTATATATCCGTCTGCGCGAATCCGGGACAGACGACGCATGACCGCTTCCGCCAGTGTAACGCCACCAAGCGGAAGCAGGGCCTTTCGAGGCAGGCGGCTTGAATCCAGGCGCATCTGTACAATTACGACCGCCGGCTCGATTCCGCTCATGAAAGCGGGTCCCACAAGTCTATGAGCCTTGCTGCGTCCTGCTTGAACCTGAAGGACGTTGTCCGTACCCAAGTCCGCGCGGCATTGAATTCACGCCAGGCGACGAAAGGATTCATCCTCGATCGCAGGAGAAAACGGGTAAAACGAATTCCGGGAAGATACGCGGAATCCGCCCGATACCGCGGCGCCAGGTTTTTGAGCCAGAAACGCCCATAACTCTCATCGGGGGTAAGATCGAGGGCCGGAGGCTGATTCTGGTAATTCAGCTTTAAAGCCTGGGCAAACACGATGCGCTCGCCCCAGAGCCAGGTCCTCATGCCGTAATCGAGTCGTTGCCAGTATGGATTGGGAATGGTCCAATCGAAGCCGCCGCCCAGGATGAACCGCTCCCGTGAATAAATGCCGCACAGGTCGAATGGGAAGAGACTTTTTTCTCCGTCTTTTCGCGGCGGCAAGGGGACTATCCGCAACGACTGGCCGTCCAAGGCGGGATGCATCATGGATGGCATGGGCTCTCCGGAGGCGGAACCAAGATACGGTACCAGGCAAGCCGCGTCGAGTTCTACTACGCGATCGAAGAAACGACTGGACAGCGCGCTCGTGGCAAGGCGAAGATCGTTCCACAATACGAATACGTATGGCGCGCAGGACTCGCGCATGCCCACATTGATCTGGTCGCCTATCGAAATGTTTTCCTTGAAGACAATGAAGCGAACCCGGTGAAAACGCGCGGCCAGCGTCTCCAGCTCGGGCGAATCGGGGTTGGTCTCGATGGAAATAATCGAATCGAAACCGATATCGGTCAATTCCTGGAACAAGGAGGCGCGATACAGTCGGGAACCGCGATTGAGCAACAGAATCGAGACGGGAAAATCTTCCGGACAATTCCGGCCGCGGCTTCCCCCGATTACCGTATAGGTCGGCTTCCGCGCCTCAAGCGTTAAAGGTATGGTATTCATCGCACGCCTCGCATGGACCCGGATACTCGCCGTCGATATGCGCCTGGTACCATTGTTCCCCGGCTTCCCATGCCCTTGCCAGCCCTCCGTCGAAGGCGTTGCCGAGGATCTTGGCGTAGTTCACTGAACCATCGGCGCCTCGTACGAGACAATGCTTGCACGACGGAACCGAACCGTCCAGGAGCACCGCCATATCCCGGGCCAGATGTCTGCACGGATACCGCACGAGCGGCGTGAGATCCGCTACCGACTGATCCGGCAGCAGTCCGGCGAACGAATCAAATTTCTGGATGATTACCTTTTCCGATATTTTTTTCCATCCACGATAGAAGGATTCAAGCCGCTCCTCGTTGGATGTCATGCGGACGGCCTGGATGTGCACGCGACCGGGTGCCGCGGCAGCCAGTCTGCCGGCAAAATCAACCGCTTCAGCATAGCCGTCACCACGAAGAGCGTGATAGCCGGTCTCTTCGGATTCGTCGAGGGATACGATCCACTGGACGCGGGACCCTCCCGATGCGGCGACGCGCTCGGCGAGCCCGGGCTTCCAACCCAGCCCGCTTGTCTCCACGATAAGCGTGAATCGCGGGCGGGCAAGCACTCGATCGACGAGCTCGGGAAACTCCGGATGCAACGATGGTTCTCCCCACAGCGACAGATCGACGACCAGGTCGTCACACAGCGCCTCGGCCTGTGCCATGATCGATTCGAACGATGCGACGGGCATGAATCCGTCGACCTTTCGCGGATCCCCGGTCATGAGCGGATACGGGCAGTATGAACACGACTGGAGACAGCCGCCAGCGATCTGGACCCAGAGGAACGCCGGTAGGTTACGGAGAAGATCGAGCCGTTCCGGAAGCACGCGCACGACGTCGGCCGCGTTCCTGACGCCTGCTTCCCATAATCGCCGTGCCGAAACCATGTTGCGTCTGGTATCGCACAGTGGAGAAAAACGATAGGCGCGGAGGTCAACGGGGGACAGTTCCGTTTCTATATCGTAGGAATTGATGTCTTTCTGGATGACCGCGAACAGCCCGTCACGATCGGCAGGAATATCATTGGCTGAAGCGAGTCGTGCGATGTTGGGAAGGGCGCGCGTGGAAAGGATCTCGACCGAGAAACCCGGCGGGTAGCCATCCGCGTACGTGTACTCCGCCCGGTAGCGCCGATGCAGGGCCAGCAGGCGACCGGCCATCTCTCCATCCAGGAACGGAGAATCGGCATGACCGTAGACGACCGCATCTGCGTCGTGCCGATCGGCGGCGAATGTGACCGCGGCATCGAGCAGGCTACGCATGCTCCACTCCCCGCTTTCCACGACATTACGCAAAACGACGCCGTCGGGATTCCGGAAGCCCGGACCGGCCAAGACGAGGACATCGTCCGGGGACGCGACGGAGCACATGAGTTCAAGAACTCGATTGAACGAGCCGGGACCATCGGCAAAAGGCTCGAAGGCGAATTCGTTGGCTCCGGTGGCGTTAATTATGGCTATGGTACGCATATCTCCTTCATTATCGGCCCGGCCATCCCCGGCCCTTAGCAAGCTTGGGGCAACAGAAGAGAAAACCATGAAAATACTGTCATTCATACATTCTGTTGGTGCCTACTGGCCAATCCATACAAGCTGTAGTATAGTTGTTCATATCCCTTGTTGAGTATAAAGATACTATACGGGAAAAGTCAAAGGATACCCGTACAGGCTTCAGGAGGAATTTAATGCAGATGGAACGTCGTTTTACCAAATCGGGCAAGGGGCCTTACCAGGGCATTGCCTGGGAAAAACGGGTATCGGAAATACGAAATCCCGATGGACGGGTGGTATTCCGCATGGACGGCGTCATCGTGCCATCTTCATGGAGCCAGATCGCCACCGACATCATGGCACAGAAATATTTCCGCAAGGCTGGCGTTCCCAGCGACAGAGCCGAGGCTTGGCGCTCATGGGTACCCGATGACCAGCAAGCCCTCGCCGGGGCATCCCCCAATCCCGGCAGTGAGCATGATGCCAGGCAGGTCTTTCATCGCCTCGCGTATACGTGGCTGCTCTGGGGGCGCAAGGCCGGATATTTCGATTCGGAAACCGACGAGAAAGCCTTCTACGACGAGACCTGCCGAATGCTGGCCCTCCAGATGGCCGCCCCGAACAGTCCTCAGTGGTTCAACACGGGCCTGCACGGAGCCTACGGCCTGGAAGGACCGGCCCAGGGTCACTTCTACGTCGATCCGGAAACCGACCAAGTGGTCGCCTCGACCAGCGCTTACGAGCGGCCTCAGCCCCACGCGTGCTTTATCCTGAATGTAGAGGACGACCTGGTCAATGAAGGCGGCATCATAGACTTGGTGGAACGCGAAGCAAGGCTGTTCAAGTACGGGTCTGGAACGGGATCCAATTTCTCCAGGATTCGTGCCCTCAACGAACCCCTGTCCGGAGGCGGATTCTCCAGCGGGTTATTGTCCTTCCTCAAGATAGCCGACCGTTCGGCCAGCGCCATCAAGTCAGGTGGCACGACCCGCCGGGCGGCCAAGATGGTTATCCTGGACGTGGATCACCCCGATATCGAAACCTTCATCGAATGGAAAACGGGCGAGGAACACAAGGTAGCGAGCCTCGTGGCCGGCTCGCAGTCGATCAATCGCCACGTCCTGGCCCTTCGCGACGCTGCGGCCAACGCATCGATCCCGCCGCATGAACGGCTGAGCTTCGAAGCCAATCCGATCCTGCGCAGGGCGGCCCATGAGGCGCTCGACGCGGGGCTTCCCGGGTCGTACATCTATCGGGCGCTCAGGCGCATCGCAGACGGGGACCCGGACATGGAAAATGCCGTCTTCGATACCAATTGGGAGGGAGAGGCTTACAACACCGTTTCCGGGCAGGCTTCAAACAACTCGGTTCGCGTCACGGATACCTTCATGGAAGCGGTCATCAAGAACAAGGACTGGGCCCTGACCATGCGACGCGGCGGAAAGACCATGAAAACGGTCAAGGCGCGCGTGCTCTGGGATAAAATATCCCGCGCCGCGTGGCAGTGCGCAGACCCCGGCCTGCAGTTCCATACCACCATCAACGATTGGCATACCTGCCCGGCGGACGGCGAGATTCGCGGCTCCAACCCCTGCTCGGAATACATGTTCCTGGACGATACCGCGTGCAATCTGGCGTCTCTCAATCTGGCATCATTCTATGACGAAAAAGCGGCCAGATTCGACGACGAGGCATACCGGCACGCCGTCAGGCACTGGACGACCATCCTTGAGATTTCCGTCGTGATGGCCCAGTTCCCCTCCAGGGAAATAGCCAGGAAAAGTTACGACTACCGCACGCTCGGACTGGGCTACGCGAATCTGGGAACCCTCCTGATGTTGATGGGCCAACCCTACGATTCCGAAGAAGGCCGCGCGACAGCCGCCGCCCTGTCCGCCATCATGACCGGCGAGGCATACGCTCAATCGGCTCGCATGGCTGCAGCCTTCGGTCCCTTTGCCCGCTACGGAGCAAACGCCAATGATATGCTTCGCGTCATCCGGAACCATCGCCGGGCGGTCTACGACGCGGCTCCGAACGAATACGAGAATCTGTCGGTCAAGCCGCATGGGCTCAAGGCCGACAAGACGCCAGATTACCTGGTGGCAGCCGCGCGCGCCGTCTGGGACGAGGCAGTCGCCCTCGGAGAAAAGCATGGGTATCGTAACGCCCAGACCTCGGCGATAGCACCGACGGGAACCATCGGCCTGCTCATGGATTGCGATACAACGGGAATCGAACCGGACTTTGCCCTGGTAAAGTTCAAGAAACTTGCCGGTGGCGGGTACTTCAAGATTGTCAACCAATCGGTAGTCCCAGCTCTGCAGGCACTTGGCTATTCCGAGGAACAGATCGAGGATATCAGAACCTATATGGTCGGTACCGGAACCTTGGCAGGCGCGCCCGGCCTGCTGTCGTTGGAGGCGCTCCTGGCCAAGGGCCTGCCCGAGGATGCCTTACGGAAGGCCGACAGGGCGCTACGCGACGCCATGGGACTGGATGCGGCCTTCAATCTTTTTGTGCTCGGTAGTGCGGCCTACGATGCGCTAGGCGCCGTCGCGGAGATCCGGTCCGCGGAGGGGTTCGATATCCTTGCGTACCTGGGTTTCTCCGCTGACGATATCGTGGCGGCAGAACTCTGGGCCTGCGGCTCCATGGGCATCGAGGGAGCCCCCCATGTCAAGAAAGGCCATTATCAGGTATTCGATACTGCGACTCCCTCGGGGAGGAACGCCGTTCGATCCATCGCCTGGGAAGCGCATGTGGCTATGATGGCCGCCACCCAGCCTTTCGTGTCCGGTGCCATATCGAAGACCATCAACATGCCCAATTCAGCCACATACGAGGACGTCAAAGGCGCGTACATGATGGCATGGAAAAGCATGCTCAAGTCGATTGCGCTCTACCGCGACGGATCCAAGCTCTCCCAGCCCCTGTCGTCCATCGCGGCCGGTTCTGATCCACTGGCGGAAGGCCTCATAGCCATCCAGAACGATCCCGCCCTGCCCGAAAGCACGGGTTCCATTCAGGAACGCATTACCGGCACGAACCAGAGGCGCAGCCTTCCCAACCGGCGTTCCGGTTATACCCAGAAGGCCAAGATTGCCGGCCATTCCATATTCCTGCGCACCGGCGAGTACGACGATGGCCGCCTTGGCGAGATATTCCTGGACATGCACAAGGAAGGTGCCGCCTTCAGAAGCCTCCTCAATTCCTTCGCCATCGCCGTTTCGCTTGGTCTGCAGTACGGCGTGCCGCTCGAAGAATATGTAGACGCCTTTACTTTCAGCCGCTTCGAACCCAATGGCATGATACAGGGACACGAATATATCAAGATGGCCACGAGCGTCCTGGATTACGTGTTCCGCGACCTGGCCATAGCCTACCAGGAACGCTACGATCTGGGGCAGGTCAAGCCCGAGGACCTGATGGCCACTGGTACCCAGAATGGCAAGGCCAAGATGGAATCCGACAGGCAAGCCAT
>SPCK01000202.1 GCA_004525355.1 Spirochaetales bacterium | reverse complement strand
GGACGCGCGCGACAGGGCGCGAAGGCGGGCTGGAGCGGCGAGACACGATGTCGAGTCGCGGAAGCCAAGTCCCCCTCTGGGCAGAAAAACACGTTCCGCGCGCAAGCGCAGGAACGTGTTTTTTTATCAGCCCAGAGGGGGGCTTGTTGCGTAGCCGCCGTACGGCGGCACGACAATTCCTGCCACTCGCATGCGCGCATAGCGCGCTACCGGAGCACCCGCGCCGCGCGAGCGGCGAAAAGCGCGCAGGACGCGCGCGACGGGGCAGGAAGGCCGGCCGGAGCGGCGAAACAAGACGACGGCCGCGCTTTTTGGTTGCCTTGCGACCGAACCACCGGGAATGTCCGGCGTCCAGGACATGCCGATAGATACAGCCGGATCTCACGGCCAATCCCGGATTGACCGCGCACCGGCGCGGGAGAAGCGCATGGCTCGCCCGACGCTCCGAAGCCGGATGAGCCGCATGTCCAATCATCGATTTTTCATGAGCACGATGCCGTCGAAGGGTGCCAGGGTCAACTCGCGTACCGCCGAACCGTCGTTGTAACGGGCCTCAGACTCCACGAGCACGGCATCGGCGTACAGGACCCCGGTGCCTCCGTTCCGCAAGCGAAGGAAAGGACGGTCTCCCTTCTTGAGTCGCGCCGTCCCTACGGTAATCCATTCGTCGCCGCCCACGGACTGATCGAGCGTGTGCGACGACACTACCTTGCCCCTGACGACAACTTCGTAGATTGCCGAACGCGTCCAGTCAGCCTGGTCGGGCGCTGCCGTCCACCAGGCCTTGATGGTGTAGGTACCATCTTCGGGTATTCCGAGGTTCCACTCGGCCGTCGCTCCCTTCTCGGACGATTCTCGGCTCGTCTTGCCCCAATTGTGGTAAAACGGTCCATCGACCTTCCAGGCCGGTGTATCGTGGCTCGCTTCACTCCATCGCCCCGACAGGGTCAGATTCGAACTCCCGTCATCGATGATGTACTGCCAGCGAGGCGCCTGGTCGCCTTTCAGTCGCGAATAGCCCGCGGGAAGGGTCAACGTCTGGGGCTGCGCCGTGCCGTTCACGAGCGCCATGCCATGCTCAAAGTCGCGGCGCCAGACTTCGGGAGCGACCTCCCTCATGGAGATATCGTCGAGCCGGACTGCGGAGCTGTCCGCTCCGAGAAAAAATTGGAGCCCCGCGTCGGTTCTCGAGCCCGTGGCCTCGAAACGGAAGCTATAGTCCTTCCATTCTCTGTCCAGCGAAACCTCGCGCGCGAATCCGAGGTTTTCCCATTCACCAGACCTGCGCTGTACGGTGACGTCGACAGTCCTCGGCGCATCTGCCCGTGCGCGGAACGATATTTCGTAGCTGCTCCCGGATGTAAGGCTGATATCTCCCTGATAGAGATTTATGCGATATGACTCGCCATTGCCCTTGGCCGCGATCCGGACCAGGAGGGACTTCGAGCCTGATCCGCCCGCCCCGGCGTCCTCCAGGGCGATCGTAGCCGACGCGCCGACCGCGGTGTGGGCGGACAGCACCCAGGGCGTCACACCCTTTCCCTCGAAATCGCCGTTGGCAGCGAGCTGCTTCGAGCCTGTCGATTCGAACGCGAGGCGCGAAGGCCCGAGCGCCTTTCCCAGTTTTGCGTCGAACTCGTCGTACCACCAGTCGAGACAATACAGCACGTCGCTGAAGTGACGCTCGAAATAGCCGTCGTTCATCAGGGTCGTTGTCAATCCAAACCGCATGGTGGGATACCAGGTGCGAGCGAAATCGAGTACTCCTTCGGGAATTCCGCGCCGCGTTTCTTCCCATGATCCGTACACGCCATATCCGTAGCCGAGTTGGTTGGGGGCGCCGGCGTCGATGACGGTCACCCCGGGTTTCCTCCCGGCTGCCCACCAGCTGTCATAGCGCTCCCTGAGAGAGGCGAAGGGATGAAGACCCTCGGTGACATCGACCGTCCGGAACGCGATGTTGTCCCCGTGGAAGTAGGGAAGGAAGTCCAAGCGAGCTTCCTCGCCGAGGTGGCCGGTCATGATGGCCACGGGTTCGAGCTCCTTGAATCTCGCCGCGATACCCATGACTCCAGCCCTCCACGCGCTGGCGAAGGCCGCGGGATCATCGGGCTTGCCATCATTGTCGGCATCGACCGTAAAAGTCCGTCCATAGGAATCCCGCTGCGCGCCAAAATCCGCGCTGAAGCTATCGAAAAATGCGCCGTCGAAGAAATAGTCGCTGTCGACAAGGATCTTCTGGATCCTGCGCGCGTTGTACTCGACGACCTCCGGAATGGTCACGTTGAGGCGAAATGAATTGGGCCACATGCATATGCATTGCCCGTCGGCATCCCTCAGGTACCAAGACTCCGGTACATCCGGCTCGTGATTAAAATGCTCAAAGGATTGGCTGGTCGCCAGGATCAGAAGGTTCGGATTTTCACGGTGAAGCCTTCTGAGCGTCGCTTCGCCCGGGCTCTGGAGGGAGGGGACGAGAAGGCCGAGCTTCGCGAGGTTGGCTCCCGGGTCACCGTCAAGCGAACCGTCATACCAGAGGTTGGCTATCCGGGGGAATGTCGATGGCGGGAGAGGCAGGTCGCGGTAACGAAGGTGGAGCACGTAGCCGGGGAATGAGGCCGCGCGGACATAGACGTCCGTGCTGACCGAAGGATCGGTCGACACTCCCTTGATGGCGAGACGGTGTCGCCTGCCGGCGGTTTCATTCTTGGCTGGGGTCATCGAGGCGAAGTCGAGAAGGGTCCCGACGGAGTAGCGTAGGGTCGTTTCATCGCTGCTTTCGAGCGAGAGATCGAATGTCGTAGTGCCCGAGGGCAGCAGACCGCTCCGGGGCTGCGGGTTAGCAATAGGCGGTCCGCGATAGGAATATCGCGCGGTCTTTCCAGCGGCCTCGCAGGTGATGATGTCTCCCGGGGCGAGTCCGGCCAAGGCGAGCAGGGACTCGCGGGAGGTCGGGGGCGAACTCATGCCGACGGCATTCGCGGCGATGGAACCGTCGATGAAGCCATTCCAGATCCTGACGGAGTCGATGGCATAGTAAGGAGAGCCGAGGAGGAACGAGCTGCCCGAGGGGTCGGGGGGGAGGTAGCGCCCTTCGTTGGTGTCGCCCATGAGCCGGCCGTCCAGGTACAAGCGCATCCTGGAGGCCGAAGCGCTCCACGTGAGGAGCACATGGTGCCAGGTTCCCGATTTCCAGCCACGCACCGAAGCCTGGTCGCTGTAGGCGCTCTCCCATGCCTTTGCTACGATAGCGCCGCCATGGATGACTCCCTGATCCGACACCTGGATGGTGATGAAGTCGCCCTTCGGAGACTCGTAAGCGAAGAGCCTGGTTGGCGGGACGAGCCCGGATCTGATCCCGTCCTCGTGGGGGCTGAGCCAGAATTCGACTCCGCCTTCGGCGAGATCCAGAAGGCCCTTTCGCGGATAGGCTACCATCTCGCCGCTGGCGAGGCGAAAGGCCGAGCCCCACTTTCCCACCTCGAAAATCACCGGTGGCTTGTTGGATGGCTGGATTCCGTCCGTCCCCGCGAGGGTTCCGTCTGCAGGAAGCACCAATCGCCCGGTTGGCTGGAAAGATGGGACGGCCCGTCCGTTGATCGCCCATCGAGGAGTCCCGCTCTGGGGGAGATGGGCAACCAAAAAGGCGAAATCGGGGGAAGGAGCAAGCCATGATCCTTCCTGGGCCGAGGCGATGAAGCCGCCTGCAATCAAGGCGATTAGCAGTAGCATTACTGGCTTTTTCACGGCGAGACGCTCCTTGCTTGCGTACTCCAAGAATCACGCTGATTTGAGTATTGGCAGGGCGCACCGGCTATGCAAGCGTGATCAGGGGATGAACCGAATTTTTCCGAATACTCGGCAATTCTTTCCAGGACGTGGCATATACCGATTGGCGGCAAGCGGCATGTTGCGCAGCCGCCGTGCGGCGGCACGACAATCCTTGCCACTCGCATGCGCGCATAGCGCGCTACCGGAGTGAGCGCCGATGTGTAGAAAGTCATGAAATGATTTCAATCTGATCATCACATTCTTGTCGGTAGTGGTATCGCATGTTTCTTCAGGATTCATCAGATTGTATCCCCCGACTATGCATTATCAAAGAGTAGGTAGAAAAACCGGCGCGCCGCGTAGGGAACGGCGCGTCGGTCGACGCTAAATTTTTTTAAATTATTTTGCAATCAAGATTTTATAATCAGGAATTGGGCGTGATGAGTTCCGCCTCGAGCATCAGGTCGGGAGGAACTTGACCGGCGAGTACCACGTGGAGGCTCCCCGGGGCGGCTGACAGGGATTTGTCCAGGCGCGCGTTTACGACCTTGGGCTGGAGGTTCCACATCGCCCCGGTCAACGGGTCTACGACGAGCCACCCGATGAGGCCGCCGACCAGGATATTCCCCGCGATGTACCACCCGCCTTCGAGGGACCCGGATATCCAGACTACCTTCTTTGCATAGCCGGGAGATTCGAAATCGATGCGGTATCTGGCCGACTGGAAGAATCCATCTCCTTTCTTGAGGGGGATGACCACGGGCGTCATGCCGTCAGCGACCAGCATACCGGTCGAGTCGTACACCGTTACCGAAGCGCCTAAAGGGTCGCTCAAGAACGATATCTTCTGGTCGGATCCTTTCATGATCGTGGCGCATGCCATCAAGGGAAGAATGCCGAAGACCAGCGCGACCAAGGGAAGAATGCGTTTTTTCATCAGAGTTCCTTTCAGATATGATTCTAAAATATATAAAGCAATGACCGTGCCAAGTC
>SPCK01000316.1 GCA_004525355.1 Spirochaetales bacterium | reverse complement strand
GGAACAGCCTGACCAAGTCCAAACCGGCCGGATGAGCGAATCGCTGGAAGAGGGAAGAAAACTTGGCCGCTTCCGCGCGCACGTCGATTCGGCTATCTGACTCGTGAAGGGCGGAACGCAACTTTTCCCCTGCACCGACGATTACGTCCCGCATCGTGGCCACCAAGGCCAGTCGTTCGCTTCTCTTCCCGATGAAACTGGAGTTGAAGTACACCATGGATACCATCTCCCGCTCCATAAGAGCCGTCTTGACCGTTTCAAGAAGACGTCGAATATCCGTAGGTTTTGAAAACACAGTATGAAAGACGTGCTCGACCCCTTCGACCTCCCGCGGATCATGCGCCGTCATTGCGAAAAGCGGCATGGAAGGCGCGTAACGATTCCCAGCATAGGCCCTGATGGTCTTTCCGAGCTCAAGCCCGCTGTATCCGGGCATCTGGATATCGAGGATCGCCGCGTCGATGTAGCGATTCTCCATCACCCTGAATGCCTCCGCCGCGCCTTCGGCGGTACGAACGGTAAAACCGGCGTTCTCGATCAGCGTCCTCATGTACTCCAGATTCACCTCGTTGTCATCGACCACCAGTACGACATAAGGAGCGCTCTTACCCGACGCCAACTCGACGACAGGCGTTCCCGATGGCACGATGAAGGTAAACACGCTCCCATTACCCGGATCGCTGTCCATGCGAATTTCACCGCCGAGTACCCGCACCAGGTTCCGTGCCAAGGCAAGACCGATGCCGGCGCCCCTGGCTTCCGCACCGCGTAGCTCGCCGATCCGAGTAAAGGGCTGGAAAATTCGATCCCAGTCCTCCGGGCCGATGCCAACGCCCGTATCACGTACCTCCACTTTTATGTGAGGTACATTGCCTTCCCGACGCTCGATGGCGGCGCGTACCGATACCGAACCGGCACTCGTAAACTTGACCGCATTGTCCAGCAATATTCCCAACGCACGGCCAAGCCTGTCCGGGTCGCCTTCGACCGTCTCGATGTCATCGACCTTGAGCGTAAATTCCAATCCCTTGGCGCGTGCCTTTTCCCGAAACGGGCCGCACAAGCCTTCCATGAATGCACCGAGGGGAAAGGTCAGTCGTTGAACAGTGGCATCGCTACCCTCGGAACGCACGTAATCGAGAATCCCGGTAAGTATATCCAGAAGCGTCTGCGCATATTCGATGATGCTTTCCGCCTTCTTGGGTGCATCCTCGGGAGCCATTCCGATCAACTTGGCGGCCGACATGATTCCCGTGATGGGATTCTTGAGCTCGTGCGTCATACTGGCCAGGAACCTCGTCTTGGCTTGGTTCGCGCTTTCCGCTTCACGCTGAGCATTCCGCAAAAGCTCCTCTATCGACTTACGCGAGCTGACGTCTTCGACGATCGCAATGGCATGCGTCACGATGCCCCCCGGGGACCGTACTGGCGACAAGGAAAAATCAACCCAGAACCGTCCGCCCCGCACCTTGGGAACGAGCACTTCCTCCCTGATGTCAAAACCGTCCTGGACATGCTTCCTCATGCTCTCGGCCTTTTCCGGCGGGAACGCGAAAAAGCGGAATATCGAGCGACCGATAACATCCGCTGGCGAGAATCCGGTCAGCAGGAAGAAAGAAGGGTTGACGTACTCAGTTTCAAACGCGTGATTGATCACGAATACGCAGGAACCAAGTTGGTCCACCGCCTGGTACAGTTTGCGCAGCATTTCTTCCGACTTGCGCCGGAGTGTTACGTCCCTGATGATGCCAACGGAACCACGGAACTCGCCCCGGCCGCTTTTTGAGTATTCGCCGGCGGCGGAAACCTCGCCGTAGGAGATCACCTCGCCGATCAGGTCCGTGTTCACCCCGGAACCGATCACTTTCTTGCGCAGGCGTACTTCAAGCTCGGCCGTCTTGCGATCTATACCCCGTCGTTCATTGAACAGCTTCGGGCTGAGGGCCTGACCAGTTCGATGCCCATGATAGTCGGCCAGAATCTTGTCCCGGTCCACTGCGGCGGCATCGTCATCATGAAGGATTATCGAAAAGTGCTTGCCGATAAGCTCGGGCGGCTTGTATCCCAGCAATCCGATAGAATCATTGAGAAAAGTGAAGATACCATTGGGATCGAGTTCATATACGATATCGGGAAGCGCGTGGACGAGATCCTCGTATCTACGCTCATAATCGTCCGTACCGGGGGTAATCTCGCTCAGCCGACTCAGGGCGGCGGCGACGCCGGACACCCAGGCGCCGACCAGAATCCGCCGGAGGCGAGGTTCGGGCAATTCCAGAATCACGGCGCCCAGGCGCTCCGCATTCGCGCTATCTTCCGGCGATACGGGAGAGCAAGCAAGCAATGCGCAGGGTACCCGGCCGGAAAAACGCTCCTGAGCGTTCATCGACGACGTCAAACCGGCGGCGATAATGACAATATTCACACCATCGCCAGATAGCGCGCTCGAAGCTACAGCGACATCGGCGCTGACGGTAATCGAGGCCGAGGGTACAATAAGCTTACAGGCCGCTGCCGCGTCTTCAAGCTCGGTTGGATCGCTGGAAACAACCAGGATCCGTAGAGGCAATTGTTGTGTGAACACGTCTTAAGTGTCGGTCATTAAGAAAAAAAAACAAGTTCCTACAGCACAAGACCGCATCGACGACTGAAATCATCACCGTTCGCGCGACGATACCGCCCGAACCAGCTCCATCCAGGCTTCATCGGCCGCCAGATCTTCCACTGTTGGCCCCATGCGCCAGGTCCAGTTGAAGTCCGCAACCGCTCCGGGAACGTTGATCCTGTCCAATCCGGGATCAGCGGATCTATACGCGCTCGAAAGATCCAGCAGGTCCTGTAACTGAAGTACGTACAACTGCGAAGCCGACCCCGCTAGCGACCGCAACAGCGTAAATTGCCCGGCAGGATCCAGACTGCGCGGCGCCGGACTCAATGTCGGGCTATATGCCCGGGCGAAATCGTCGCGGTCGTCCTCGTCCTCCCACCATCCGCGCAACGTCGACGTATCGTGGACGCTCGGGGTGCACACGGACAACGTGGGGTAGTTGGCGAGCGGAATATACGGTTGCCCCGGTTCAGTCCATCGCCTGACCCAGCGGGGTATCCGCAGGCCGAGCATGCCCAGGTCGTTCAATACCTCCGGTACGCCCGGCGGGATGGATCCCAGGTCCTCCGCGCACGGCAGCATGTCGGTGGCATCCTTGAGCATGGCCAGCAGGGAACGGCCCCTATCCAGCCAGAGCCGCTCCTCTTCCGAACGCGTATGCCGGAATAGTTCTTCAAGGAGATGCCGCTCGTGGTCGGAAAGCTGCGGCCAGGCAGAAGCGGAGCGGTAATTCCACGCCGGGGCGTACAG
>SPCK01000137.1 GCA_004525355.1 Spirochaetales bacterium | reverse complement strand
TTCGGACAAAGCGCCCTGATTTCCGAGCCAGGCGGCTCGTTCACGCTCAGCCTGGCCGGAGGCGGTAAAGTCTACCCGATGGCCTTTCTCCAGCCCGGCCGCCCCGTGCAGCCCTACCTGAGCCTGGATCTGGTCGCGGACATCTTGCTGACCACCTCGCCCAGCGGAGCGCCCCTGTCCCTGATCGCGATTGCGCGTGGCGGCTCGGCCATGGGTTTGCGCTGGATACTCAAGAATTTCAGCCTATCTGCGGACATCCAGGTTCTCTCCCCGGTATTCCTGAATCTCGGAGGCCTCGCCGGCGCCGAAAGCCAACCGGTGGTGAGGCTGCGCCTGGAGGTCGCCCTGCCATGGTAAGGATCATTCGTCTGGCCACGGCTGCGGCCATCCTTCTTCTGGTCTCGTCCTGCGACGTGCTCAGGTTGGCCTTGCCCCAAAGTTCGGCCAACTCGCTGTATTCCGTGGCCGACCCTCGCGTCGAGGCGAGCGCCTTCGTCAAGGGCATCAATGATCCGTCTGCATTCGCGGTGGCCCCGGACGGCCGCGTATTCGTTATCGGCCGGGATGGTGTGGTCGCCTACGATTCGTCCCTCAAGAACCCGGTAGTCTATGCGACCGGCACACCGCTGGGCATTCCCAACTGGGGAAACGACTCGGGGCCCGAGGAATGGCAGGTTACGACAACGGGCGGCGGCATCACGCGCCTGTACGGCAGCAGGAGCGGTCGGGTTCTGTACCTCTTTCCGGGAGCCGACACCGTAATGGTCAGGGACGAACAGGATTTCCAGTACTCGTTCATGGTCGACGGGGGGGATTTCCCCGATGCGGCACTACCCGTGCAATTTTCCGGAACGTCGATGATTATCGACAGCACACCTGCTGGATCTCCGGCATATCCCATCATGGCAGCCAACTACATCCCCGCTGCCGATGAACTGTATATCGTCGACGAGGTATCTACCATCTATAACGATGATCAAACGCGATCCAGTGTCCTGCAGATCGAATATTATACCGGCGCATCCGGCTCACCCATCGGTCCGACCCTCCTCCAGACGGTCAACGTGCCCGCGATCCCCGACTTCCTGCAATACCACCGCTTGTACGTGACGACCGACAAGATCGTCCTCGTTATGGGCGATGGCAGCGACCTTGACGAATACACGTCGATAACGCTGGTCTATGACAGGCTGCTTGGCGGCTCCCCGATAAGCCTCCTCTCATCCAGGAGCCTGACCACAGCACCGTCCAACAGCGCGCTGTATGTGCTGGCCAGGGGCAACGACACGAGCTCGTGGGTCCACAAGCTGAGGTGGCTGCCATGAGTGCGCGCAATCCCCTCACCCTGTTCACCGCGTGCGTCGCCCTGATCGTGCTGCCTTCGGTGTTATTTGCCCAGGAACGCGAGCGCGCTACCATCGAGGGATTGGCTCCCCAACGGGTGTTCGTGACACATGCATCGGACACGGCACAGCCCGCCAAGCTGGCGGCGATAGTCGAATTCCTCAAGCTGGAGATTGAGTCAGAATCCAGGCTGGTCGTAGTGTCGCAGGAAACCGACGCGGACGTGATACTGGCCTTGTCCGCCGTGGCGACCCGCAACGGATTCGATGTGATCGGAACCGCTACCGGACGCCCAAGCGGCGTGGCCGGCCCGAAGCGTACGGCGCGCGTAGCCGACCTCAACGTGTCCACCGCGAGACGATTCATCATCGACATAGTCAAGGCGCTGGACGCGGCCTACCCGCCTGTCGCGATCAAGGTTAGCGAGATAGTCACCGAGCGGGTCGTCCAGAACACGGAAGTGCGTACCACGGAGCAAGGCGTCACGTTGACCGTGTTTGCCCCTGCCGGGGTGACGTTGATCCTGCCGGAGGACGAACGGGCAACGGTCGACGAGAACGGCGTTTGGTCACGCGAGCTACCACAGAACGCCAGTTTTGCCTATCGGGCCGAATTGCCCGGCTTTGTACCCCGATCCCGGCTGATATTCATGGGAACCGAGGACGTCCGCGACGAACTCGAGCTGCACCCTCTGGATCACTGGCGCTTCGGGCTCGACATCCGCTACGTGAACCTGATCCTGGCGCCGCAGGCCGAATGGTACTGGGTCCCTGGATCGGTCTTCCTGAGCGCGGGAATCGAGAGCTCATTCCTGGCGATAGTCCCGTCGTACGAGCGCGACTACAAGCCCCTGTTCCGCTATATCGACCTCGAGGTCGGCGGAGGGCTCGACCTGGGCAAGCTGGACGCCACCCTACGACCCAGCCTGACCCTGGGGCTCGCCTCCCGGCTTGACGTCGGCCCGGGCTTGTTCCGTTTCTCCGATTACGGGGCCGTATCGATGCGGACCGGACTGCGCATCAACTGGGCGATTGCGGGCCCCTTCACGGCATTCACCGAGTTGAACTCGCGGCTGGCGCTGGTCCTCGTGCCCGAAGGCGTCGATCCCTCGCTGAACCTGGACGCCCTTCCCAAGGGATTACGGTTGTTCGATGGCCACGTGGTACTGGAAATGCCCACGCTGTTCTTTGGCGGGAGGTACGGCTTATGAGCATCCGCCTCCACCATACATACACACTCTTGCTCGTCGCGTTCGCGGTCGCGGTGTCCGTCTTGTCCTGCAATTTCATGATGCCCTCATTCAACTACCCGGTGATGCGCCAGGAGAAGGGCATGACCGTCCTGAACGTGTACCAGATATCCCAGGACGAAAACCTTGAGGAGATACAATTCGGGTTCGGAGCCCTCGACGGCCTGACCTCCCAGAACGGCATAGGAAGCCCGGACGTCTTCCTGAGCATCAGGAACCGCTACTCCTACGAGGGGCGGATATTCCACCTGTTCGGAACGACCGTGGATCCCCTGGAACGCAATGGTGTTCCCTTCGACGAGAAACAGCTGAGCTATAATACGGGCGTCGGTTTCCTGACTACGAACGGCGCGGACATTATCCGGATAACGGCTAACCTGCCGAACATCCTGTCGAATTTCGTTGAATCCATCGCCAATATCGAGGCCAACGCGGGCGGTGCCGGCTCGCTCAGAGGTTTCGCAGGCAACATATTCGCGGGAACAATGTATCGCGGTCTATTCGATGATGGCATAAACCTGAACATCAACAGCGGGGGGGCGCTTCCCGGGACGGCTACATTCGCAACTTATACCAACGGTATGGACACGGTAGCTGCCAGCTTTACCCGCCTGACCGATGCCGCCTATCCCGACGCGCAGTTCTGGAACGCCGGCAAGGCCGAGATCCGGCGCTTCGGGTTCAGCGAGAGCGGCGCGTTCTCCTGGTTCGAGGCCCTGCGCCGCGACGATCTAGCCGACGACGAGGAAATCCGGCTCGTGGCCCTTACCGACGACGGGTTGTCCCTCAAGACTTCCGACGCCGTGGTCGCGGGTACGGCAGGCGACTACGTGCTGACCTGGAACAAGCGCGAGGCGCCCGGCTTCCAGATTGCCGTACTGGACGACCGGCTGAACGAGGTGCATACCTTCAAGGTATACGGCCGCGATGCCGTTTACCTGGGCGAGGCGCTCGTGGCGATAGGCGGGTCATCCGAAAACGCCGCGCTGTTCGCGGTCCTGGGCCTGGGCAACGTGTCATTGAAGGAAAACGACGTGTACATTTCCATCCTGGCCTATCCCACGGCCTATCTGGCGGGAGGCGCCCCATGATCAAGCGCTTCGCTATCATCGCGTGCGTCGGCTCCCTGCTCGCCGGCTTGCTCCTGGGCTCCTGCAGCTCAGATCTCAAGACATCCAGCCTGGTCATCAACCAGATTATCGATCCCAATACGTCGGGCGCGACGCTGAATATCGCCCTCAGCCGTACGCCCGATTTCGTCGGCGGTTTCAAGACAGAGGCCGCGATCTATACGCTGGGCAGCGCCGCGTATCCGGCCGTAAGCCTGGATGCCATTGCCTGGCAAGGCAACGACGACCAGGACGCGGACGCGTTCTGGCTACTCATCGCCTGGGACTTCAACGGCTCAAGCACGATAAACGACGGAGACAACATCCTGCCCGCCATGCGCGTTTTCCTGGAGGACGGAAAGACCACGACGATCGACACGATCGTGTTCGACATGACACCTGGCCCGCCGGATCGGGTATTCAACGTCACCTTCACGGATACTCAAAGAACGTTCAATATCTTCGTGGAAAACCGGAACCTGGTCTCTCCCGCCGCGCCGATGTACCTCAGGCTGGGCGGCAATGTGGACCTGTCGACCGCTGCCGCGGCAACGTACGACATTCCGATCACGGATGGCAACCTTGTCTCGGGGCTGTACGCGCGTACGTTGGCTACAAACGGCTTCGCGTGGATAGACCTGGACGGCAACGGAGACCTGAGTTCCGGCGACTGGATGAGCACCGTCGATCCGAGTGTCCCCGCCAATACCGATATCAGCGCCGCCTTCAACTCCGTTCTCTGGTCCGGGCAGACCTTCTGACCAGTCGCCTTCATCCCCGTCGCTTTTCCTCCTTGGGATTTTCCCCTGTTTCTTGATTAAATATGCGGACAGGGATCACTTCAGCTTGCTCCCTCAACACTTAATTTCGTATTTTATACCGGTATGGCGTGGGCTATAAGGCCGCCCTACAATTCCGGCGCCCCCCTTCGTCCGGCCATGGAGCGGACGGGGCGCGCGACAGAGGAGACAAAATGGGTATCGTAGAACTCAAGGACGTCAGGAAAACCTACCCGCTGGGCAAGGTCGAAGTCCACGCCGTCAAAGGCGTCGACTTCTGTATTGAAAAGGGCGATTTCATATCGATCGCCGGGCCGTCAGGGTCAGGCAAGACGACTATCCTGAATATGATAGGCCTGGTGGATCAACCGACCGCGGGCGAGGTATTCATCGACGGCAAGCCAACCTCACAGCTCAAGGATGCCGAACTGACGCGCCTGCGCCACGAGACATTGGGCTTCATCTTCCAGTCCTTCAACCTGATCCCAGTCCTGAACGTGTGGGAGAACATCGAGTTTCCGCTGCTCCTGGGCAGGACCCGCGTGGGCAAGGCCGAGAAGGACGAGTGGATAAACCATCTGATCGACGAGGTCGGCCTGACCGAATGGCGCACACACAAGCCCAACGAGCTGTCCGGTGGCCAGCGCCAGCGTGTGGCAATCGCCCGAGCCCTTGCCACCAGGCCCCAGATCGTGCTGGCCGACGAACCCACGGCCAACCTGGACAGCGAAACGGGCGAGCAGATCATCGAGCTGATGAAGCGCATAAACCGCGAGATGGAGACGACCTTCATCTTCAGCACCCACGACGCCAAGATCGTTGACATAGCTGACCACATCATACGCCTGCGCGACGGCCTCGTCATAGAGAACGTCCGCCGGGGCGAACCGGCGGCAGCGACCTGCGTCGGCGCTACCGAAACCCCGGAGGCCTGACATGCCGGTAACGCTACGCATGGCGTTCCGCAACTTGATGGAACACAAGGCCAAGAGCCTGATCGTGGGCATACTGCTGGCACTCGGGGCGCTCATCCTGGTACTGGGCAACGCATTTCTGGACGCGTCCAAACGGGGGATTGAGCAATCGTTCACGGCCAACTACACGGCGGACGTCATCATCACGGGCAAGGCCAGCGGCCCCGTATCGCTGTTCGGCGTGCAGTCGGTCGGCGGCATGGAAGAAACGCCGGTCGTGCCAGACTACGAAAGATTATTCAGCTACGCAAAAAGCCTGCCCGGCGTCAAGTTCGCGGCGGGTTCTGCATCGGGCTTCGGCCTGCTCTCCAACGACGACCAAGGTGAAATGAGCGCCGAGCAGGCGCGCAGGAACGCTGCCAGTCCCGACGGCGGAGAGAAAGACGCTGGCGACGAGATGGACGCGTTCGTGATGCTCTTCGGCGTGGACGCCGACAACTACTGGAAGCTCTTCGACAGCATCAAGCTGTCGCAGGGCGAGTTCATAAAGGCCGGTCAGCCCGGTATCATGCTGGGCGAGGACCGGATGGAGAAGCTCTCCAAGCGGCTCAAGCGGACGCTGGCAGTAGGCGACGAGGTGCTGGTCCAGGGCATGAGCGCCACGGGCATCCGCTTGCGGAGCGTCCCCATCGTCGGAATCTTCACCCGCGTCTCGGAAGGCGCCGGTCCCGAGCAGCTGTCCTACATTGATATCGATACCCTTCGTGTGCTCAACAGTATGACCGTCGGCGCCACGGAAAGCATCGACCTGAC
>SPCK01000383.1 GCA_004525355.1 Spirochaetales bacterium | reverse complement strand
TCGAATGCCTGAAGGCCGCGGACCTGGACATTGGCGAAGGTTCGCTGTACCCGTTGCTCACGCGGCTGGTGCGGGAAGGCATGCTCGCGGCGGTCTGGGATACTCCGGATGAAGGGCATCCACGGAAATACTACCGCCTCATGCCGTTGGGTGCGGCTTTTTTCGAGCGGGCTACGCAGGAACGCGACCGGGATCAGGCCGCGTATGAAGCCATCAAAGCCGGTGCCTGCGGGACCGGAAATGGGGCTGCCGCGGACAGCGGAGCCGTCGATTCAGGAATGGAGGGCGACGATGACCAAACGACACTATCTTGACGAATTGAACGAGCAACTGTATTTCCTGTCCGGCACGGACCGCGAAGACGTGATCCGCGAGTTCGAGAGCCATATGGACGATACCCAGGCGGTGCGCAAGGATCTGTCCGAGGACGAACTGGTCGATCGCCTTCCGCCTCCGGCGAGCATCGCGGCTCGCTACCATGCTGAAGCGAAGGAGAGCGAATCCGATGGCGGCGATCGTCACGGGAACGGCGAACAAACAAAACGGCGCGGATGGGCCGGATTTACCCTGAACGACCTGGGCTCCATGTTCCGCTTCGCCAGAAGCGAAGAGAAGGAACTGTCCGGAACGGCCGAGGACGTGGAACGGGTGGAGATAGAAAGCATTTCCTGCGACCTGAAGACTGAGCCTGGAAACACCTTCTCTTATCGTATCCGCGGCCGGTGGAGCGACGATACCGTGCCTGCAATCACGAGAAACGGTGGACGCTGGCGAATAGACTGCGGTCTGGACGCGGACAGGCTTGAGCTGGTTCTTCCCGCTTCCTTGGTCGAGTTGATCGTCAAGACCGTATCCGGTGACATCGACGCGGTCCTGCCTGATGAATCGAATCTTACGGCCAAACTCGTTTCAGGAGATCTTTCTTGCAAGGGTGCCGGTGGTGTGTTTGCCGTCATAACCGCGTCCGGAGATGTGAGTGTCGATGGACGCTCGACCGATGTGGACGTGCGTACCGCTTCGGGGGACGTGCGGATCAGCGGCTCGTCAGGCGATGTCAATGTGGCTTCTCAATCGGGCGATCTTTCAATACAGGGAGTCTCCGCTGACCAAGACGTGAAGATTCAAACCATGTCCGGTGATGTTCGAGTGAAACTCAAGGCTGGCGCGGCTCCGGAGATCCTTGCCGAGAGCATTTCCGGCGATGTTTCTTCGCCGGGAGAGCGTGTCGGCCGCAGACCGGTGAGCAACACGATACGGGCTACGGGCGGTCCCGGCCGCGTCCACGCAAAGAGCGTTTCCGGCGATGTGACTCTGGAATAACCAATGTTTTGGCCGGTCCTCACCGGCAAAGATCCTAATTGTGCCCGCCTTCCGGTAACGGTAAAAACAATCGGTTTTTACTGTACTCGGCAAGGCGGTTTTATTATTATTATTATATTATGTAAAACATTACTATATCGATCATATTAATGCTCGCAAGTTACGGTACCAGCCGGGGAGACCCAGTTGTGGCCACCGAAAGGATGGATGTCATGGACAGAACGAGCCTTTCGTCTCTCGTGCTGGGGGGCGGTTGTTTTTGGTGCCTGGAGGCGGCTTTCGAGATCG
Source organism: Spirochaetales bacterium (assembly GCA_004525355.1). Taxonomy (GTDB): domain Bacteria; phylum Spirochaetota; class Spirochaetia; order Treponematales; family UBA12059; genus UBA5200. The sequence goes on along the minus strand of SPCK01000383.1, from coordinate 1,242 downwards.
TTCCAGGGGTGAAGGCTGTTGAATCAGGTTATGCGGGCGGAGCACGCGCCGATCCTACCTACGAACAAGTATCATCCGGTCGGACCGGCCATGCCGAGGTCGTGAGAATCTTCTTCAATCCACTCGAAGTGACCTACGAACAGTTGTTGGACCTGTTCTTCAGGATACATGACCCTACCACTGAGGATCGGCAGGGGGCGGATGCCGGGCCACAATACCGTTCGATCATTCTCTACACGGGTGAAGACCAAATGGCGGCCGCGCAGAAGGCGATTGAAGCGGCATCCAAGGTGTACCGCGATCCGGTTGTCACCGATCTGGAGCCATTGAAAGAATTTTGGCTGGCAGAGGACTATCACCAGGATTTCTTCAGCAAGAATCCTGAGTATGGGTATTGTCGCATCGTCGTGGCCCCGAAGGTGGAGAAGGCCCGGCAGTTTGTCGACAAGCTGGAATGAAGAGTGACCCGGCACTGGCGCATGATCGCGTGTATGCCGGGCCTTACCGAACATTCTTTTACGACTTGAACAGCTTTCCGATGATGTGCTTGTAGATCTCCACTACCGCGTGTCGCTTGACTTCCATTTTCGCGGACAGTTCCTTGCCCGTCTCGAAAAGGTTTGGCAGGAGTGCGAATGTGAAAATACGCTCGAAGGTCTTGAAACCTGTTTTGGCGTTGACCGCCTGTCCTATCTCGTAGTCAATGAGTTCGCGCACCTCAGGCTGCTTGAGCAAGCCTTCGTAATCCACGATGGGTATATTATTCTCCCCGGCCCAGGCCATGATGGTTTCCTGGTCCGGCACGATCAGCGCTGCCAGGTATCGCTGGTCCTGGCCGAGTACGACTGATTGCTTGATGTAGATGCTGTCGTTCAGGCGCTGCTCGATGGGCAGGGGCTCGACATTCTCCCCGCCGCGCAGGACGATGGTGTCCTTTGCCCTGCCGGTGAGCTTGAGGTAGTCGTTGGTGGTCAGTATGCCGATATCGCCGGTATCCAGCCAACCGTCGCCCTTCATGATCTTCGCGGTCAGTTCGGGCTTCTTGTAGTATCCGAGCATGACCTGCGGCCCGCGCGCCCAGACAATACCCTTCTTGCAGCGGCCCAGGTCCTTGCCCTGCTCGTCAACGATGCGGAACTCAGTGCCGCGGAGTGCTGGACCCACGGTGCCCATGATGGGCTTGCGCTGGGGTCTGACCGCAAGGTCAGGGGCGGTCTCGGTCAGTCCGTAGCCTTCAAGGAG
>SPCK01000499.1 GCA_004525355.1 Spirochaetales bacterium | reverse complement strand
GACCTGACCCCGGGCAACAAGAGCGCTTTCCTGCTCAAGTTGATGGGACGCGCCGCCATACTGTACCTTAGGTACCTCAAGGATCTCAATCGCAGGACCGCGGCCATAGAGCGGGAGCTGCAGCGCTCGGTCAAGAACAATGAGCTGGTTCAATTGCTGGCCATATCCAGTTCCCTCGTGTTCTTTACCACGTCCCTGCGCTCAGACGAGCTGGTCCTGGAGAAGCTGCAAAAGGCCCGCATCGTCAGGTTCAAGGAGGATGAGGCCGAGTTGCTCGAGGACGTGGCTACCGATTTCAGGCAAGCCATCGAGATGTCGAATATTTATAGCGACATCCTGGCGGGCATGATGGACGCCTACGCGTCCGTCATCTCGAACAACCTGAATATCGTCATGAAGCGCCTGACCATCATTTCCATTACCCTGCTGTTTCCGACCTTCATAGCGAGCCTCTACGGCATGAACGTGCACCTGCCGTTCATGGAAAGCTCTTCGGTTTTTTATTGGATACTCGGTTCATGCGGATTATCGGCGGTGCTCAGCGCCCTGTTGCTCAGGGACAAGCGCGTTCGATCGCGAAAAACCCTCATGGCTCCGGCCGCCGGGGGAATCGTTCTGTTGGCGAACAAGTCTCTATAGGAATTTTTTAGCCGGGTATCCCGAATTCTTTTGCGGTACCCTTGCGCGCGCGGGCGGACGCCAGTATGCTATGGCGCCGTGATACCCATGCTGTATTCCGATGACGATATACTCATCATCGACAAACCGTCCGGGCTTGCCGTACAGCCGGGAGCCGGTGTCAGGATTAGCGTTCTCGAGGCGGTGGAGCGGGATTACGGCTTCAGGCCCTTCCTGGTGCATCGCCTGGACAGGGAAACGGCCGGTGCCCTGGTGCTTGCCCGTTCACCGCGTTCCGCTGCCGCCCTTTCCGGTATCATGGAGGAGCGCCGGGCGATCAAGCTCTATCGAGCCGTGGTCATCGGCGTACCGGACCCCGCCGAGGGTCTGCTTGAGGGCGACGTCAGGGTGAAGGGCGCGCCGGTTTCCGCCCGGACGCGATATCGGCTGATCGATCAAGCCAAGGGATTCAGCCTGGTGGAAGCCGAATTGGGTACAGGCAGAATGCACCAGATTCGCCAGCACTTCGCCGCGGCCGGCTGGCCCATTCTGGCCGATGATCGTCATGGCAATTTCCGGGCCAACAAGGCGGCCGCCAGGGAATACGGTGCCAAGCGCCTGTTCCTGTACGCATGGCGCCTCGTCCTTCCCTTTGGGCGAACTATCGACGTTACCGCGTCCATTCCGCCGCATTTTGCCGATTTTTTCGTACGGACCGGATTGGGCGCCTCAGTGGCCGGAACGCGGGAGACGGAACCGTGATCGGCGCCGCTTCCGACGTACGGCCTCGCTTCACCTGGGTGCGGGGAGCGATCTGGCTGTTGCCCAGCGGCACGTCCATCGTCGTGCCTGGTTTTCACGACGATTGGATCCGGGGCAACCAGGACAGGGTGCCCGGCTGCGCCAACGTTTGCGATGTCGTCCTGAAAATGGGATGGCTCTCCATCGTCGCCTACGCGGAAGGATACGTGGAGGCGATGATCCCGTCGCGATCAGATTATCGCGCTGTTTCCCTGTGCGCCGAGTACCTGAGGAGAAATCAGGATCATTGGCGGAACGCCCTTGTCATGACCATGGACGAAGAGGGCTACATACGCCTTACGACTGAAGATTTCCTGGAGGCCAAGGTGGCTGAAAGCAGGATACGGGGAGCCTTTACCCGGGGAACACTATCGTCTTGAGCTCGGTAGCATTGCGGACTGCCTTTCCTTTGGCATGGTTGTTGAAGGCGACGAGGAGAACGCGGGCGACCTTGGCCATCCGCTTGATCCGTGGCGCGCAGGCTTCCAGTTCCTCCACAGAGTACAGGTAATCGTAGCGGCTGACGTTATCGCCGTTCCACCAGTTGTCGCTGTTGCGGCCGTGAAAGCGCAAATACCCAAGGCCCCCGGTTACGCGTTCGGTCGGAGGCGGGAGCCCGGG
>SPCK01000016.1 GCA_004525355.1 Spirochaetales bacterium | reverse complement strand
CGCGGCGGCCGCGCTCAAGAGCGAAAAACGCTTCCTCGTCATCGTACCCTCCGATGCCGAAGCCGAAGCCTTCGCTTCTGACTGTGCCGCCATGGGCGCTTCCTCGATGGTCTTTCCCTGGTGGAAGACAGCGGCGTATCGTCCCGTCGAGCCGCGTTCATCCGCCTTTGGCGAACGCGCGTCAGCCCTGGCCGCCATGCTGGATGAGCAGGGACCGCGCGTGATCGTAGCCGGCCAGCGGGCCGTCATGACTCCGGTCCCGCCCAGGGATTTCTTCCTGGGGGGCTTGTTTCGGGTCAGCAAGGGTGATGCGATAGACGCCGTCGCCCTTGCTGACCGGCTAGCCGCTTGGGGCTACCTCAGGGTGCCCCGTGTGAGCCTGCATGGGGAGTTTGCGCTTCGGGGCGAAGTCCTCGACGTGTTCATGCCCGGCGACGAGGAAGCGCTTCGCGTGGTCTTCGAGTACGATGTGGTCGAGGAATTCCGGTGCTTCGAACCCATTTCGCAGGCTTCCAGCCCGGAGCGGCCCTCAAGTATCCTCCTCCGGCCTGCTCGCGAGTTGATTTGGTCGCGAGAGCTGGCCATGGCCGCAGGCGCTGCCCTCCTTGCATGCCCGCGATCGGGCTCGGGCAACGACGAGACGTTCGTGGCTGCTATCGTCGAAGCCCTCTCAGAACGCGGTGAGGCAAAGGGTGAGGAATACTTGTATCCGCTCGCTTTCGGGCGGGTCGCTTCGCTGTTCGAGTATCTAGACCGTAACTCCGTCGTGGTTTTCCTGGAACGCGAGCGGCTTCTAGGGCAAGCGGATGCCGTTCACCGCGAATACGAGGGCCTGTACCGGAAGGCGTTGATGGATGAGCCGGTGCCGCCCCCCGAGCGAGTTCTTGTCGACTTCGATGCCGCTATGGGTACCTTGCCGCGCACCATGTCGACATGGTCCCTGAAAGACGCTGCGGCCCAGGATCGCCTCGCAATCGGATCCGAACCTCCGCGTTCCTTCTTCGGCAACGTGACATATTTCCGCGATGAGCTGGCATCCTTGCTCAAGGCGCGGTATGACGTGCATATATTCGCAGAAAACGCGCCGCAGGCCGAGCGGATACGCTCCTTGATCAAGGAAGACGCCGTTATCGTCCACGAGACCGGTTTGTCTGCCGGTTTTACGTTACCGGCTGTCAAGCTGGCGCTCATCCACGAGGGTGAAATATTCGGCAGGCACAAGCGGCCACCGAAATCTCTCAAGAGCGCCCGATCGCGGGTAATCGATACGTTCGTGGAGCTCAATCCCGGCGATTTCGTGGTGCACGTGAACTACGGCATCGGGCGTTTCGACGGCATCGAACGGATGAAGGTCCTGGGCAACGATCGTGACTACGTCAAGATCGCGTACGCCGACGAGGAGAACGTTTTCGTCCCCATAGAACAGGCCAACCTCGTCCAGCGTTATATCGGGAACGAGGGTAGCGCGCCGCGCCTGGACAGGCTGGGTTCAAAATCCTGGGAGAACCGCAAGAATCGCGTGCGCAAGTCCGTCGAGGACCTGGCCGAGCGGCTCATCCGCATTTACTCGCGCAGGAAGTTGGCAAAGGGCTTCGCATTCCCACCCGACGGCGAATGGCAGACAGGCTTCGAGGCGATTTTCCCGTACGAGGAAACACCCGATCAACTTACCTGCATCGACGACGTCAAGAAGGACATGGAGAGCGAACGGCCCATGGACCGTCTGATCTGCGGCGATGTTGGATATGGCAAGACCGAGATCGCCATGCGGGCCGCGTTCAAGGCTGTCATGGGTGGCAAGCAGGTCGCCTTCCTGGCCCCGACGACGATACTGGCGGAACAGCACTACGAGAATGCCTTGGATCGCTTCAGGGGGCTCCCGGTCACCTTCGGCATGATGTCGCGATTCGTCGACAAGTCGGAACAGAAGAAGACCCTGGCCTCGACCAGGGAGGGCCGCGTGGATGTGCTCATCGGTACCCACCGCATCCTGCAGAAGGACGTCGGCTTCAGGGACCTGGGGTTGTTGGTAGTGGACGAGGAACAACGCTTCGGCGTCAAGGACAAAGAGCGGCTCAAGGAGATGAAGTCCAACGTGGATTGCCTGACCCTGACGGCCACACCCATTCCCCGGACGTTGCATATGTCGATGCTCAAGATCCGGGACCTTTCGGTCCTGAACACGCCGCCGTCCAACAGGCATCCCATAAAGACCGTCGTGGACGAATTCCAGCCCGACCTCGTGGCCAAGGCCATACGGCGCGAGATCGAGCGGGACGGGCAGGTATTCTTCCTGCACAATCGCATCGATACTCTGGAGGACACACGCGCCCTGATCCAGCGCCTGGTGCCCGAGGTACTGGTGGAATCGGCTCACGGTCGCATGGCGCCCCACGAGCTTGAGGACATCATGCATCGCTTCGTGCACCGGGGATTTCATGTCCTGGTGTCTACGACCATCATAGAGAACGGTATCGATATTCCCAATGTCAACACCATCGTCATAGACAGGGCAGACTTCTACGGCATCAGCCAGCTGTACCAATTACGCGGTCGCGTGGGCCGCTCGGATCGCCTCGCGTACGCCTACCTGTTCTACCCGGACGGACGCGCCTTGTCCGAATTGGCCATGAAGCGGCTGCAGATCATCTCCGACTTTACCGAGCTGGGGTCTGGCTTCAAGATCGCCATGAAGGACCTGGAGGTACGCGGAGCGGGCAACCTGCTGGGGCGGGAGCAATCAGGGGACATCTACTCGGTAGGCTTCGACCTGTACCTCAAGCTTCTGGACGAGGCGGTCGCCAAGCTTTCGCAGGAAGGTTACGAGGGCGAGGAAGAGCCCTACCTTGAGCTCGAGTACTCAGGCTTCATACCGGATGAGTATATCGGGCAGCAGGCAGTCAAGATGGAGGTCTACAAGAAGATCGCATCCATCCTGACCCAGGACGACCTGGAAGCGCTCTACCGGGAGATGGAGGATCGGTTCGGACCGGTACCCGGCGAGGTGTCCAGCCTCCTGTCGCTGGCCGAGATTCGGGTACTGTGCAAGCGCTTGTCCATCGCGAGCCTGATCGAGCACAAGGGGTTCGTGACGGTCGAGTTCATGAAGGTGGCCAAGGTATCGGTCGAGCGGCTCCTGCGCCTGATGAGGGAGAGCGGGCAGAAGATGAAGCTCGACCCGGCACGCCCGAACGTTCTCATGATAGCCACGGGTCCGATCGGCCTGAGGGAAAAGAGCGAATTCATACGGGAGAAATTGGCGGCGCTTGCAGGTTGACAGGGTGCTGACAAAGTCGGTTACTTGGCCAGCACCCTATGCAATTGCTCGCATTCCTTGCGGTATGCTGCGCAATTGCAGCAATAATGTAGCTGCAGACCGCCCGCATCCGCGGTTTGTCTGCAGCCTGTTAGCCGGACTTGTTCTTCTTGGCATCGGCGTTCAGGGAGTCCGCCTGCTGCGTCTCTCCCTGGCCTTGAGCGGCCGATTTGATTGAAAAACGTTCAGAGAAGCGGTAATGCTCGATGATATCGACAAGCTCGGGGGAGAAACCGATCGAAGCGGCTACTTTCTGGGCTCCATTGGGCAGTCGAGTCGCCTCGAGCACGGTTCCAGCGATGGCGAACTGGTACGACCTGAAAAAGAGTTTGACCTGGAGGGCTTTGCCGCCCTCCAACGCCGGCGCCTGTATGGGCAACAGGAATTCCAGCTTGTCGCTCGCTATCGAGAAAACAGCAGCCTTTGATTCGGACCCCTCGTACGAGGCCAAGGCATAGTTGTTGTATCCCATCAGTCCAGAGCTCACCGGATTTATCGGGATGCGTTTACCCTTGAAATCCTCATGCTCTACCTTGAGCCGTTCCATCAACAGGAAGTAATCGCCGATGATGGACAGGAGATCGGGTGGACAGGGGCGCCACTCGACGGTAATCAGGCCGATGGAATCCTTGCCTTTCATGGGAGACAATGACTTGAGCGTGCACCGGGCGAATATCTTCATGGGCTGGGTAGCCGTACCGGTTTGAAAGACCAACTTCAGGCCTGCCATCGCGTTTGTATAGCGCTGGAAGAAAACGAGCTCCTCCCTCGAGAAAACCGCCAGCAGCATACCTCCCTTGAGGGAGAATCTGAACGGGGCGCAGGCGACGACATAAGAATCCACTTTGAGTGCGGTCTGACCGACCTCGAGCCCCATGTGGGCCATGGCGAATTGATTTACCGCCAGAGTCTCATTCTCGTATTTCGCGTATATATTCTGCGTCGTATTCACCTGCATATCGATTACCAGTGTAGCCCGGCAATGCGCTTCGTCAAGCACTTGATGTTATTCACCATGCTTTATTTCCCGTGTTCCTGATGCGCCTTGACGAACCGCGTCCGTCGTCACCCCTATGGGCGCAAGCAGCTTTCTGGTCGCCCTTGGTTTCCTCGGGTGGAATCGCCGAAATAAGGAATACGGCGGGCGCCTTGCCCAGGATCGGGAACGAGCGTTTCCACGCAGCGACCGGCATGGAGATAACCGATTCATCAGCGGTTGAGAGGGCATAGGCGATACAGAATACGGTATCGGGGGCCAGGACGCCGATGGCGCTTCGTGCCAGAACTTCGTTGCGGTACGGCGTCTCTATGAATATCTGGGTGGAACCTTCGCGTGCGGATGTCGCTTCCAATGACCTGAGAGCCCGCTCCCTGCCGGACTGCTCCGTTGGAAGGTAGCCCGCAAACGAGAATTTCTGTCCCCCCAATCCCGAGGCCATCAAGGCCATGAGTATGGCGCTCGGTCCCGGCAGGGGAACGACTCGAATTCCTTCGGCCGTGGCAACGGCTACCAGGGCGGTGCCAGGATCGGCCACGCAGGGACTGCCGGCTTCAGACATTATGGCAGCGTCGCGGCCCGCCCGGAGCGGCTCGAGGAGGGCGGCAAGCTCCCGCGGATCGATCCTCTTGTCAAGTATCCAGTAGTTCGACTCGTCCACTGCTTCCTGCGGCATGACCGCGGACAGGAAGCGCCTTGCCGTGCGCTTGTCTTCCACGATGAAGTCACGCAATCGGCGTACGGTTTCAAGTACGCGGGGGGCCAACTCGTCACGGGGAATCCCGTCCCCGATGGGAACGGGAACCAAGTATAGTGTACCTTTCATGATATGTACTCCGGGGAGCGAGCGAGGAAGGCGGTAACGTATGCTTCAAGGCGATCGGCAAGGTTCCGGGACGCGGACAGAGCGTATGCCAGAGCTGCCAGCTCGGTGGCAAAGGTCACAAGCTCTCTCCTGGTCAGCGGTAGGTGCTTGCCTGCCAGGGTCAGCTCAAGCTCACGGTCCCGTACGAGGACGCGACCGGCTGTGGCAATGCGAATGTCCGATATTGCCCCCTTGTCGTAGCGCGCGCAGGCGCAAAAGGCGTTGGCATCAGGATGAGGGAAAGACTTCTCCCCGATCGATTTGATGGCAATGGAATCCCACTTGGCTACGGGCAGCCTTACGCGGGTCAGGAGGGTGCCCCGGGGGAAGCTCGGCTGGTTTCCCGGTCCGACCAGCTTATGGATACCGTGCCATCGCACGCCGGCGGAATCCCTCAATTCCACGGAGGCATCCAAACAGGATAACGCTGGAAAGCTGGTCATGAAACGGCCTCTCGCGGCAATATTGCCGCCAAGGGTGGCAAGGTTTCTGACCGCGGCGTTGCCGATAGTTCCGATGGCCTGAGTGAGCGGATCGAGTATCGAACTCCCGGGCAGGGCGAGTATGGACGAGAGGCTGTACGCGGCACCTACCTCGATGTAACGTTCGGTTCGATGTATCGAACTCAACTCGGGTATGCGATGCACGTCCAGGATAGCGGTACCCCGGCCTTCAGGCCAGGCGGCGGAATCGGTCATGAGCAGGGTTCCTCCCGCCCACGGTACCGCTTCCGGATAACGCTTCAGGAAAAGCAGCGCTTCCTGTAACGTGGCCGGATTGGATACCTCGTCAACGCGAACGGGCATGTTTCTTGCCTTCCTTGGCATCGAGGGCGTCGTTGGCCGCCTCGAGGATGGATATGGGGTCCGTGCAGGTGCAGTACACAGAAGAAAGTACTTCGGCGATGTGATCGGATTCCGGCCGATGTCCCGTCTCCAGTAGAGAGCCGACAGTCATGTGTACAGCCGGTTCGCAGAAGGCGCACAAGTCCAGGCCGCGACGTTCGAAGGCTTCATGCACCGCGGCGTGGTCTTCAGTGCTCGAAAAACCTTCGTAGGTGACTATCTCGACGCCTCGGACGCGGAATGCGGGCACCAGGCAGGAATTGACCAGTTTTCCATCCATGAATACCAGGCACTTGCCGCATTGTCCGACCCTGCAGTCGCTGGCGACACTTCTGAGCCCGAACTGCTCCCTGAGCACGTCGGACAACCTATCCATCGGGTCGGCGCTCAGGGAAACGTCTTCGCCGTTCAATATGAAATTCACCGTCATGTTCCGGATCCTCCGCGCATGACGCCCGTCCCGGACGGGAGCTTGTTGATCGAGCGGTCCCATGCCTGGCTGAGCGCGTTGGCAAAAGCGGCGGGAATGGCTGAAAAAGCCAATTCGCCGATACCGCCCGGGTCGCCACCCGTTCCAGAATCGGTAAAGGCGACGACGATGGGCGGGTTGTCCTTGAGGCGCAGCGGCGCGTATGAGAACAGGGCTGATGCCGTACCTGGAGCGGCATCTGGGGCGAAATATTCGCTGACACAATTGGAGATCGCCCGCGCCGCGTCCCGCTGCAGGGACTGTCGCGCCTTTTCCATGGAAACGATCCTTCCGGCACAGGCAACGAGCCAGATACCGCGGATTATCGGAGCGCCATCCATGGAATCGATGGAAAGCTCTACCACGGCCCCTCCCCACGAGGCGCCATCCAATATCGACGCCTTACGCGCCTTTTTGCGCATCGTCTTTCTCACCGTGATTGGTAGCGCCTCCCGGAATCGTCTGGCCTGAATGCCCGAGCAGGCTTGGAGGATCAGACCGCTGATGAGGCCCAAGCCGCTGGAGAAGGCCGATGGGCCGGAATCGGGAACCAGATCGGTGGCAACGGTTTCGACATGGACATCTTCCGGTTCGATACCGATGGCTTCGGCCGCTTCCCGTTTCCACAGATCGATTGCGCGTTCGTCCATCGGAATGACGCTGGTACGGATCAACAATCCCAAATCCTTGCGCAGTTCGGCTTCTACAGAGACAGTCGCGTCGGGCGCCAATGCCCTCACGTCTTCGCTGGATTGCCACGCAAAGGCTATGCCGATTCCGAATCCGGGCGGAGCCTCCGGGTCAAGCCTCCGTTTGCGCAGCAATTCGTACGCCGAGCGCTTTCGCAGATAGTCGCTGACAGGCAGGAGCGTGTCGGCGACCGATTGAAAACGTACAGACTTTTTCAACGGGGAACCGGTCGTATCATCGCCGCGGGAGGCTGCATTGACGATTCGCCAAGCCAGGGGATCCTGTCCTACGGCGGCGGCGCATTCATCCGCCATGCGCTCGAGCGCGAAATTGACTGAAGCTCCGCCGAGTCCCGCGTAGGCGCCCATGGGCGGCAAGTCGCTGCGAACGGCCCATGCCTCCGCCCTGACGGCCGGGCAGGAATAGCCGCCAGGCGCGGTTTCGCATAGTTTTGCAGTCATTATATCGGCCAAAGGGCCATGGGCGCCCAGGTTGATGGAAAACCGGGCGTCCAGAGCCAGAAGGCGGCCCTCCTCGTCGATTCCCGCACGATAGGCGGCAAGGAATGGCGCACGCTTGGTTGTATAGAGAAAGTCCTCTTCCCGAGTTAGCAGAAGCAGGGCGGGGCGGCCCAGCAAGCGGGCTGCCAGGGCGGCATGGCAGGCAAGGATGGACGGATACCACAGCTTGCCGTCAAGATGCGGACCCAGATAGGTGGGCCTGACGACAACCTCTTCAGGCTTGACCGCCAGCATATTCGCCGTAGCATTGCGAAGCTGGAAGGGCCATTGCGTTGACGCTACGATGACGAGCTTGTCGTAATCGTAGAAAGCCGCCGCGCCTTGGGGTTCAGGATAATAATGGTCCACCGCGCCAAGGCGGAACTCTCCTCGGACGATCGATGCGGCAGAAGCCATACCGGCGTCGACGTCGCCTCGGGTCATGCGGGAACGTGAAAGCAGGCGGGAGGAATCGAAGTGCTCGAACGAGAACGATGCCGGTTCCTCCTCGATGACGACCCGCGTGAGGCGGATGGCTTCCTGAACCCGTTTGCGGTCGGGTCCCGCTATAAGCCCGATGGGCTCTCCGAGATAGGAGACCTTTCCGAAAGCCAAAATGGGTACGCTGTCGCCGGAGAACGCCAATGAACGGGCGCCCGGTATGTCCTCGGTGGTGATGAAGCGGTAATCCCGCGGCAGGTGGGGCGAGCTTATCGACCGTATGGCGCCCCTGTGGGCGGGTGAACGTACCGTACCGACGTAAACCATGTCCGACCGTCGATAATCCGAAAGCCTGACGTATTCCCTGGCGCCATTCTTCCTGTCGGTTTTCATCGCCGCCCGGTATCGAGCGCGCTCAGTACGGCCGCGGCCACGCGCGTCGCCCTGTCGGCGCCCATGCCTTGCCAGATGGGAAGGCTCAACGTATCGTTGTAGAGGGACAGGGCATGGGGAAAGGAATCCGGCGTCAGGCCATAGCGCTCAGCATAATAGGGCATGATGTGCAGTGGAATGAAATGGACCGATGCGCCTACGCCTTTGGACGCCAGCGCTTCGATCAATGTGTCCCTGTTCATGCCGGCTTTTTCAGGGTCTACCCGCAGGGAATACAGGTGCCAGGCGTGACCTTCCCCCCGCGGTGGAATCGTCAACCCCGGAGAGCCGGAGAAAGCCTTGTCATAGCTCGTCGCTATGGATCGCCGCTCGTTCAGAAAGCCGTTGGCCTTGCGCAACTGGACCCGTCCGATCGCAGACAGGATGTCCGGAAGGTTGTACTTGAAGCCGGCCTCCATCACCTGATAGGCCCACGAGGGCGTGCTCGATGTATATCGGTCCCAGACCTCGCGGTCGATGCCATGCGTGCGCATGGTGGCCATTCGGGTGGCCAGTTTCTCGTTGGCACTGACAATCATGCCGCCTTCGCCAGTGGTGATCGTCTTGGTGGCGTAGAACGAGTAGACGCCCACGTCTCCCAGGGTTCCCGCGTAACCAGCCTGGATCCTGGAGGGAAACGCGTGGGCTGCGTCCTCTACGACTGCGCAACCGTAACGTCTGGCCAGGGGCAGGATGGCTTCCATGTCGCACGGAAGGCCCCCGACGTGTACGACCACAATGGCGCGGCAATTTTTCGTGGAGGCCAGAACACGCTCAAGTTCGATCGGGTCGATGTTGTAGGAGTCGAATGTGGTATCGCAGAATTTCACCTCGGCGCCCAGATGCCGCACTACGGCGGCGCTGCTGGTAAAGGTGTAGGGGCTCGTTATCACCGTGTCGCCCTTGCCGATGCCAAGGGCTTCCAGTGCCAGATGCAGGCCGCTGGTGGCCGAATTGACGGCCAGGGCACGGGGAGAGTCGACGAAATCCGCGAATTCCTTCTCGAAGGCAAGCGTCTCGGAACCCGTGGTCAGCCAACCGGAACGCATGATCCGGAGGACGGCCTCTTCCTCTTCCACGCCGAGTACCGGCTTGGCGAAGGGTATGAAATCAGTATTCGGGTTCATCGGGACGCTCCTCGAGGCTTGGAATGAATCGTCTCAGGATCGCCCTGAGGGTTCTCCGGTTACGGTACATCTCAGGTCGCGCCGTATCCCTGTGCCACACCGGTTCAAGATCGGCGATGATCGCCGCGAGATCGAAGGCCGGCCCCTTGCGCTCAAGGCGGTTGATCTTTGCGTACGCCGTGGGTACCAGGTCTTCGTATTCGGACCTCAGCCGTTCGCTCTGGCGTTCACCCGGTCGCAGGCCGATGTATTCAATGCGGATGTCCTTTTCTGGTTCATAGCCGGAGAATCGTATGACCTGTTCGGCGAGGTCGCGGATACGTATTGGTTCACCCATATCCAGGAGATAGGAGTGGCCTCCGTCTCCGACGCCGCCCGTCTTGAGAACCAGCGAGCAAGCCTCGGGTATGGTCATGAAAAATCGGCTGGCATCCGGATCGGTGACGGTCACGGGCCCGCCCTGGGCGACCTGGCGCATGAAGAGCGGCAGGATGGAGCCGCGTGAACCGAGCACGTTTCCGAAACGAACCGTCATAAAAGCCTGGCTGGATCCGGCCCGGTCCTGGGCGTCAAGGACGATACGCTCCGCGAGGAACTTGGATGCGCCGTAGATGCAGAGCGGATCGACTGCCTTGTCCGTACTGACCAGGACAAAACGCCGGACGCCGGAGGCAAGGGCGGCGTCGGCCAGGTTCAGGGTGCCTAATACGTTGTTCTCGATCGCGGCCACCGTATTGGCCTCCATCATGGGAACGTGCTTGTATGCTGCGGTGTGGAATATCACGTCCGCGCGCAGCCGACCCAATATGAACGTCAGATAGTCCGCATCCTTGAGTTCTCCGATGACCGGGACGAGTGCCGTGGAGACGCCGACGCCTCCTGCCTGAAGGGCGCGCAGTTCGCGCTCGATCTGGTAGATCGAGTTTTCGCCGTGCCCGAACAGGTACAGACGTTCCACGCCGGCGGACAAGAGCTGCCGCGATAGTTCCGACCCTATCGAGCCGCCCGCGCCCGTAATGATGACACGCTTCCCCTTCAACCAGGCAATGCTCTCCTTGAGGCCGACAGCGATTGGAGAGCGGCCCAGGAGGTCCTGCGGATCGATCTCCCGGGCTTGTATCAGGTGCGCGTCCCCCTCGACGATTTGCGCAATGTCGGGAAGGATGCGAATCCTGGTAAAACCAGCATTCTTGAGCAGGAAGTACAGCTCGCGCAAACGTTCGCGCGAGGCGGTGGGGAGGGCGATGATGGCGTCATCGGCAGGTGTCCGGCCAAGCAGGGTAACCACGTCCCGTATAGGGCCGAGCACGGGTACGCCGTCGAGTCGTCGGCCCATCTTGGACTCGTCGTCATCGAGGAAGGCGACGACCGTGCCGAATATGCCCTTTGCCCTGATTTCCGAGGCGATGGATCTGCCGGCAAAACCGGCGCCGATAATGTAGATACGGGATACTTCAGGAGGGCTCATCTGTATTATCGGATCCTTTCGCCGGTCGTTCGATGACCTCGAAGGCCAGATCGACCAGGAAAGCGTCCTGGCACATGTCCAGGCGCACCTTGGCGCGCTGTTTGCGCCTGTCCACCTTGACGATCATTCCTTCCAGGCCCTTGAGTGGCCCTTCGAGCACGCTGATGCGATCATTCTCGTCGAAGAGCACCTTCGATGTATCGGCAGCTTTTCCGAATGACATAAAATGGGCCAAGATGTGCCGATCCCTCTGGCCTATCGGCCTGGCATCGGCGTTGTCCGGGAGTATCCTGATGAAATATTTGGTGGTCTTGATTGTCCATCGCTTTTCCAGGTCGAGACGATCGGTGTCGGCTCCGATAAATATGTAGCCGCTGAACAGCGGCCGTTCCTCGCGGCGTATCTTGCCTCGTTTCCGAATGACAAGAACCCGTTTGGGAACGTAAACGTCAAGGCCAAAATGGCTGACGGCAAGCAGATTCCTGGAGAAATCATCTTCATGGCCGGTCCACACCTGGACGGCGAAATATTCCATATATACCGGAATCCTTCCTGCGTGGGCTGATCGGCTCGTCTTTGAGTGCCTGAATTTTAGCACGAAGAACGGAAACACGGCAAGTCGAGGGATGTTCCCGTCTTTCAGCATTTTCAACAGTATATTGATTACGATGCTGCAATAGTCGCTTACTCTTCCAATATCCTTCGCCATGCTCCCAAATCGCATGGGTTGCATCGTTATAGCGACACTTCGGAAGTGTTGGAGACACCGCCTCCGCGGTTTTTCAACACCCTGTTAAACAAGCGACTGAAAATACCGATAGAATTAAAGATAAGGGAATGAAGTCTCGCGTGGACTCGGTGACATGGGAGCCCGTACGGGGAGGGACTGTACACATTCGCGACAAGGAAGCGGTGAATGAAGAAATTGATCGTGCTGACCTTTTTCCTCGCAATCGTTACCCTTTGTGGAGCTGTCGCGCAGACTGTTCAGGTCGTGCTCATGCACGTGGTTCCCGACGGTACCGAAGGCGTGGCTTCCCTGTCCGAGTTCATTGTCAACGGCTGCCTGGACGCCCTGTTTGCGGGAGGATTGATCGGTACAAATGCCAGGCCGGTTGATGCTCCCGCCAACCGTTTTGCCGTATATCGACCCGAGGCCGCACTGGAAGAATCGTACGTTTCGCATGTTCTTCTGATCTTGGCGGAATATCCCGAACCCGGGTCATCCGGGGCAGGGTTGCCTGATTGTTCATTCCGCCTCGTAACAGTCCGCGGGAACGATACATTGGCTCAGGGGAACCTGGCCGCATTCATTCCCGAGAGTGCTTCCGCGCTGGCTGTAGAAAAGGCTTGCAGCGAGATGGGCGCGGCCATGGTGCGTTCCTGCGCGGGCGCCTGGTAGTGGAGATGTCATCGCCCTGGAGGGGATCATGGATATGAAGAAAAACAGGACCATCCTGGTACTGGCGGTAATGGCGACTGCGATGGTGGCCTTTGCCGCTTCGTGGGAAGGCAACGCCATGATGGGATCCTACGGTGACTTTCCTGCGTCGGGATTCTATGCGGCGTGCAACTCCTTTGCCCGGAACTCCTCGGTCGAGGTCACGAATCTGGAGAACGGTCGCACCGTGACGGTCCTGGTCACCAGGGGACTTGAAACTCCGGGTATCTTCATGATGCTTTCGCTGGACGCGGCCAATGCCCTCGGTCTTCAATCCGGCAGGGTGGCCAGGATTCGCACGGCCGAGCCGAAGAGCGCCTTTGAATTGGCGCCCGCAAAAGGGTCGACGACCATCGATCCTGATTTCAATCCCCGCTTGTACGCTACGGAAGAACTGAAGCGGCTCGGATATCAACTGGATACGGCCCCTGCGGCGCCCACGGCCTCCGCTGTCGCGGTAGTACCGAAAACCGGCACTACTCCGGCGGTTACGGCCGTGCCGGCTGAACCCGTAAAGCCTGCCAGTCCCGCGACTGATACAAAACCTGTAGAAGTCGTTGTAGCGCCCCATACCGAAACGGTTGAGGCTGCCGGGGAGACCGCTCTCTCCGCGACTCTCCCCGTTGCAAGCGCTCCGGGCCCGGAATCTCCCGAGCTGTTCAACGGCAAGAAACCCAAGCTGGTCCGCACTGTCTTGCTGCCTCAACTACCCGAGCCTGGCGTTCCCGCCAAGGCTGTTCCCGTACCGGAAACCGCAGCCACTTCTCCCGTGGCCGCTACCGTTTTAGCCGAGTCCCCCGAGGTGGTTGCCATGGGGTATCCCCAGCCTGACGAAGCGCCGCTCAAGGTGGAAGCGGTCCGATCGCCCAAGCGCTACGACGCTCCTTCGGTTCTGCCCGAGGCTTCTTCTCCACGGACACCCGTTCCGGCCTCGGCGCCTTTGACAGCTTCCCTGAGTGATCCTGCCGTGCCAGGATCCGATTCGGCGCTCGCATACGAATTGGTTTCGCCGTCTCCCCGCTACGGCGACTCCGAGGTGGGGCTCGTCGATCCAGGCGCCAAAGCTTCCGGAGGCCCTGAAGCCCCAGTGGCGTATACTTGGGTCGCTCCAGTGATGGCGCCTGGCGCCCAGGGACCGGAACTCGCCTGGCCACAACTCGAGGCCGACGAGATCCCCGAGGCGGTGGTCATGGCGCGGCTCGCCAAGCCAGCGGAGGAGATCCCGGCGACCAGCCTGGCTGAGGGCGAGGTACAGTTCCTGGGTGAAGAAATAGGACCGACGGCACTGGCCATGGAGACCCCATCGCTGGGAGCCGCAGAGACGACAGTTGCATTGGCGGACGCGAGCCCGCTGACTGGAGAAACCCCTTCTGCGACCGATGCGGGCCGTTTGGCGCCGCTCGAAGCCCCTGCCAGCGCTTCCCTGTCCGAACCGGGGACGCCATCCGCAGCAGCGCCGGGGACGTCCGCAGCAGCGCCTGCCGAGACAGTCCTCTCCCTCGAGCCGACCGATCTCAAGCCGCCGGCAGGGACACCCGTAGAGACCAGACCGACCGCAAGTGCGATAGCGCCCGTAGCGGCGACAGTCCAGCCATCGGCTGGAGCGTTGCAGAGGGGAAATTATTACATTCAAGTGGCTGCCTACCGTAGCGAATCGACGACCCGTGAAGCGATAGCAGTGCTTGACCGTGCTGGCTACGTGACCGTTATCGAGAT
>SPCK01000385.1 GCA_004525355.1 Spirochaetales bacterium | reverse complement strand
GCCAGATTGTCGTGCACCAAGTCGGTGTTGCTGTTTGTAGTCACGCTTCGATAGTAGGAAAGAAATTAAAATAATGCAAGGGCATAACGATGGGCCACGGACGAGCTTTGCCCTTGCGCCATGCGGCGCTCCCGTTTATCATCCATGCATGGAAAAGTATCGCTTTACCTATCAGGATATTCACCGCACGGTGCGTTCCCTGGCCAGGCGCATCGGCGAGTCGGGGTACCGTCCGGACGTTATCGTCGCCATCGGTACGGGTGGCTTCATTCCGGCGCGCATGCTGAGAACCTTCATCGATCTGCCTATCCTTACCGTCGGCGTCGCCTATTATGACAAGGACAACAAACCCACGAACAACCCGCGCAAGGTACAGTGGATAGAAGAAGCCGAACGCGAATTGCGGGGGAAGCGCATCCTGCTCGTGGACGAGGTGGACGATTCGCGGGCGACCCTGGAATATTGCGTTCGCGAATTGATAGCGCACGGACCGAGTTCCATCGCGGTCGCGGTCATCCACAACAAGCTCAAGGAAAAGCGCGGGGCCATGCCCGCGGATGTGGTGCTGTACCTGTCCGGTCTGGATATCGACGATAAATGGGTGTGCTATCCCTGGGACGCGCAGGATGTGGATGAGCATGACAGCCTGGCCGCCGAGGAAAAAGCATGCGCCAAGAAGACCCTGAGGCAGGCCATGAAGAATCGCCTTGCGGCCGTGGGCGAGGCCAAGCGGGCCGAGTTCGGCGTCGTGGCTGCCACCGCCGCGAGGGCGACCGCGATCTATCAAAGGGCCAGCTTGGTACTTACCTTCCTGTCCATGCCGACCGAACTGGATACTGCTCCCCTGATATCGGGAGCCCTGGCGGATGGCAAGCGCGTAGCGGCGCCCCGTATCGCGGGCAACGATATCGAGTTCGTGGAACTCGATTCGACATGGAAATCATGGCCGCAAGACCGCTGGAGCATCCCCGTACCGCCTCCCGCGCTTCCTGCGCTGACGGTTGAGGCCATAGCCGCTTCCGCTTCGGTGCTTTTCGCGCCGGGCCTCGCCTTTGACGAAGACGGTGGGCGACTGGGGCGTGGCAAGGGCTACTATGACCGCTTCCTGTCGATGATACGCATGGCGCGCAACCTGGACGGGAACGTACCCGGGGCGCCTTTCATGGCGCTTGGATACGGATATTCCTTCCAGTTGGTGCCTGCAGTGCCTCGTTCCGGATCGGACGCGGCCTTGGACGGGCTAGTCTTGGCTTGATACGCCCTTGCCCGGCAAAACCCATGGCAGGTAGCGTCGGTCCATGATCAACGTGTGGTGGATCAGGCATTCCTTCATTGCGTTGGCAAGTGATTCGTCCGATTCACCGGAGTTGAGCTGTCCTTCGACCTTCTCGATCGTGACAAGAAGCCTCAGGTGCTCCTCATGGTGGGCAGCAAGATCGGGATACCCCGTCTCCGCCATGAGCTGTTCTTCTTCAATAAAATGGGCGTTGAATGCCTGCCAGAGTTTCTTGATCCTGTCTTTCGGGCTTTTGCGTTGAAGCATGATGCTTTCGGTGGCCTGGAAGAGCGATTCGTGGGATTCATCGATCTCCGGCAGCCCCATCGAGTATTCGGGCCGCCATCGGAAGCAGAATTCCGATTTTACCACCGCTAAACGTTGTTCGTAGCGCTCCCGTAGCTTCCACAGGATCAACGGCTTGTCGACCACTACGTGGACGGGCACGGCGTAGGCGGTCAGGTCATCGAAGGCGCGCGCCCTGAACAGGTCGCCATCCTCTCCGAAGGCAGAGTGCTCTCCGCAGACGTCTCCCGGTCCCGTAAAATTCACGACATTGGTTCCACCGAATACAACCGCCCGCCCGCTGATGACCACGAGGAATTTCCCCGTGAAATCCAGCAACTCTCCTGCCTTCACGCTGACAGTTTTGGCTGCCGAGGCGATTTCTACGAATCCGGGCATGGATTTCAGCTCCGCGAAGATGCTGCAGGCAGATAACGCTGTGAAAATACCGTCTATTCGTTCGAACTCCGCCGCGAGGTTGTTGCGGGTGACGAAGTGCCTGAAATCGTCGCCGGGGATAGTCATGAAAACGGTGTCCACGGCTGCCTTGAAAGAGGCCGAGGCCCGGTGTCCGCGGACATGCTCAAGTGCGTTGACGAGGGCGCCTGCACGCAGGGACGTAAGGCTCTTGCCATGGTCGTCAAAGCGTTCAAGCCTTCCTCCGAGTGTAAGGTAGACGGCTTGAATGGGGTCATCCTTGCGGCATAGTACCTCTCCGGCGGCCAGCGTCGAAACCGGACAGGAGGCGAGCAGGTCCAGATCGGCCTGCGGAACCGTCGGGAAATATTGCCCGAGGGCTATACCGGCCGCCCGTTCCTGCCAGTCTTCCTCAAGAGGAAAGAAAAGCCTGCTCTCGCCGAAAGCGGCTATGCGCGCGTTGTTCAGGGCTTTGGCGGAATCCCCCCATACGCCGTGGCTGAGCAGGAGCTCTTCCGACGAATCCTTCGTGAAGTCCTGTGCCTCGCCATGGATTATGCCACCTCCGACATCGACTTTCTTCAAGTCAGCCGGTTCGAGGTACGCGGCCTTGGCGTCAGCGGCGTCAGCTGGGGAAAGACCAGGAGCGTCAGGGTCGTCGGTGGTCATGGAATCGATAACCTTGAACGAGCTCAGGTCGGCGTAGTGAGCGTAGGTTCTGACCGTACCGTCCGGGCCATGCGCGCGGAAACGTAGGATGGTCGTCTCCAGGGGATGTGGCGACAGGATCGGCATGACCTCCATTCCGTCGACATCGTTCCAAGCGCCTTCAACCAGGTCATGCGTATCGAAAAGCAGGTTGAATTC
>SPCK01000098.1 GCA_004525355.1 Spirochaetales bacterium | reverse complement strand
GCGTTTGCTTCGGCGTCAGGAAGGGCCTTGCGTGCGGTGGACAACCCGGCAGCGGCGCGTTCCGCGACAGGCGAGGTCATGAGCGCGACCGCCGCGGACAGGCGGCCAGTGCCGGGTGCGTAACCGGCGTCGCGGATGAAGTATCGCGAATACGAGGCTCCGCCGACGGATAGCCTGGGCAGGAAGCCGCTGCGCTCCGATGGAGGTGATCCCATGAAACGCAGTGTATTGTTTCCGGCAAAGCTGACGGAACCGTCAGTGGAGAAGAATTCAACGGCGCTGATGGCCGGATCCCTCGAGGAAAGGAGCGAAAAGGCTTTCTCCGCATCGGCGCCGTACGTTGCTACGAAGAAAATGATATCGTTCTCGACGGAGTATTTCAGTTGCGAATCTTTTTCGGCGTAGTAGGCAAGTACCTGATCCAGGCCGGCCTCGAGACCGGCCTGGACTACACCGGACGCGGGCGCCTGGAGGGCTCGGACAGCCAGAATACCCAGCAATGCCGATGGAGGGATGGACGACAGGATGCCGACAGCGGCGAACAGGGCAAGGGTTCGCAGCCGAGTTCTTGAACCCCATGTCCCGGCGCGCAGCTCACCGACAAGGCGCGACACGAGAACGGCCAGAACGATAAGCAGGGCCGCTGGCAGGATCAGGATCAGCGCGCCTATCGCGCCCGTTCGCAGGTCGGGAAGGCCGGAAGAAGAATTGAACGCATTTTCGACGTAAAAGAAGAGTCCGGTCAGGGTCAACAGGTAGACCAGGCTGCCCAGAACGGCATCCGTGGCATGGCTGCGCTGCCTGCTGCGCGCCGTCATCAATCCTCTTCGAAGCGGGTCTGGAAGAGCCGTTCGACTGCGGCGGCGGCGTCCGCTTCGTCTTCGCCGTCGGCGATGATCTTGATCTGCGTTTCATAGCCTGCACCGAGGGTGATTATACCCATGATGCTCTTGGCGTTGATCCTGTCCCCGCCCTTCTCGAGAAAGATCCTTGACTTGAATTTGCCCGCCGTCTGCACGATCATGGCTGCCGGTCTGGCGTGGATGCCAGCCCTGTTTTTAATGACGGTGGTTATTTCTACCATCTGTTATCTCCGCTTCACTTATATGGGGTCGACGCCCGCGATGTCAGATAGACTCGTTTCGCCCGAAGTATACCGCCCGGGCGCTCTCGCTTTCCAGCCACCTGAGAATATTCTGGTTGAACTCGCGGGCTGAATAGTATCCCATTTTCTTGAGCCGTTCGTTCATGGCGGCCGTTTCAACGATGATCGGTATGTTCCGACCCGGCTTGACCGGGATGTCGAGACGGGGAACCTTGACACCCAGGATGTCGTCGGTGTTTTCCTCGGTACCGATACGGTCGTAGACTTTCGTGGCGTCCCATTCCTCGAGTTTACAGATGAGTTGTACCTGCTTCTTGTCGCGGATCGCGCCGACTCCAAACAGGTGGGTGACGTTGATGATGCCCAGGCCGCGAATTTCCATGTGATGGCCGATGACCTTGTTGGCTCCCGATCCCATGAGGATGTTGCCGCTGACGCACCGGATTTCCACTACGTCGTCTGCCACGAGCCGGTGACCGCGTTCTATCAGTTCAAGCGCGGTCTCGCTCTTGCCGACGCCTGAATCTCCGGTAAGCAGTATCCCGATGCCGTAGACTTCGACAAGAACGCCATGAGCGCTGGTCTTGGGGGCGAAAATCGTCGCCAAGACGCGCATGAGCCGTGATGCCATCTCTGTCGATGACAGGTCTGACAGGAGCAGAGGACAATCGGCCGCCTCCGCAGCGGCGGCGAACGCGGGTTCGGGAGCCTCGGAATTGGCGAAAATGAAACAGGGAACGGGGTACGAGAAAATCTTGTCGACTTCTGCCGATTTACCTTCGGAAGCGCGTAGCCGCAGGTATGCCGCTTCTCCCCGGCCGATCAATTGGATGCGTTGAAAGGCGAAGCTCTCGAAGAAGCCGGACAAGGCAAGGCCCGGCCGGTTGATATCGGGGCCGTTGATTTCTCGTCCGAGGCCCTTCCTTCCGCCTATACAGCGGAGGTCCAGGGCGTCGTGTTCCTTGAGGTCCAAGTCCAGGAGATCCAGGACCGTGAAACGTTTGTCATCCATCACAACGGAGCATAAACCGATTCGACCCATTGCGCAACGAGGATGCGCATAGCTCTCATCCAGAACCTACGCCGCATGATCATCGGGCGGCCCGAGAAAAAAAAAGACCGGAGCCGCTTTATGGCCCCGGTCCCCGGTTTCCTTGTCATGCCACGGTTGCGGCAGGTGCGGAACGTTATTTCTTGTCCTGTACCTTCTTTTTTTCTTTGTTGATCTTCTGTTCCAGTGTATCCATCAGTTTGTCCAAGCCCGCGGTAAGGTCAAAGTCCGTTTCCTGCACATGGGCCTGGGTGCCCCAGCGGAAGTTTACCGTGCATTCGCACCTGAACTGTTTTTCCCGCGTGAAGGAGAAAAGCAGGTCCACGATCAGGTCCCTGGCGTACGCGATGCGCTCTAGTTTCTTGTCGAGGTACGTCCGGTTGGCGTCGCTCAGATCGAAATGCACGGCGCGGACATCTATGGTCATGAAAACCTCCTTGTGGCGATCCGAGAGGGATGCCGACATCGATGGCGAGACAAGCATCGCCGCACAAACTGCCCGGTAACGCTTGTCTCCTTTTGATTCGAGGTACGTCGGATGCCTTTCGAGTTCCGACGCGCCCATGCCTTCGCTCAGTCGTGCCTGCGGCCGAACGATGAATCCATTTTCAATTCCAGCCGGTATTTAGCTACGGTTCTCCTGGCAAGCTTGATACCCTTTCTTGCCAGCTGGCCGCTGATTTCCTGATCCGACATAGCCATCGCCTCCGCCTCGATCAATTCCTTGATAACCTGCTTGACGCCCTCCTTGGAGAAGCGAGACCCGCGAGATCCGGAACCGGATATGCTGTTGGTAAAGAAATAGCGCAGCTCGAATAAACCCCAGTCTGTCTGAATGTACTTCTTGCCCGCTATGCGGGAGATGGTCGTCTCGTGTACTCCGACTTCCCCCGCGATGTCCTTGAGGGTGAGGGGAGCCAGGTACTTTGGTCCCCTGGCAAAGAATTGGCGCTGGAATTCGACGATGGCTCGAACCACCTTGATCAGCGTGCGGTTTCTTTGGTGGATGCTCTGGATGAACCAACGGGCATTGCGGATGTTTTCCTTGACGAAGACGTCGGTCGTCTTGTCGTGCTTGCTTTCAGACAGCTCGTCAAAGAAGGGGTTTATCCCAATGATGGGCAGTTCCTCGTCGTTGATGGCTATGACGAATTCGTCGTCCTTGAGCTTGACTTGCACGTCGGGAATGGCATACCGGGTTTCTTCCGCGGAGTATTGCCTTCCCGGGAATGGGTTGAGCCTTTTGATGAACGCCATGGTTTCCGCCACGGCTTCATCCGACAGCTTGAGGCGTTTCTGAATATCCTGGTGCTTTCCCCGCTCAAGCATATCGATATGGTCCCGCAGTACGGTCAAGGCGGCTGGCGGAGCGCCCGGAGAGAGAAGCGTCTGGACTACCAACGATTCCCGATAGTCCGCCACGCACGATCCCGTCGGTTCCAGGCTTCGCACTACCGCCATGACCATATTGATTGTTTCAGGAGAATAACCCTGGCACAGGAGATAGGGATCTTCCTTGAAAAAACCGTCAGCGTTCAGGTTCTGTATCAGCAACTCGCCGATTTCACGCTGTTCGGGGCTCAGCGGCTGAAGCCTGAGCTGCCACAGAAGGTGATCCTGAAGGGTTTCGGGAACGGTGATGGCCCCTTCGAGGAACATTCGCTTTGAATCCGAGTCATCGTCTCCGGATCGACTCCAGCCTGGGTCGGAGCTGTCCTCGAAGAGTCGTTGGGCTGCGGAATCGGATTCCCGCTCCTCGCGAATTGATTCCAGAGATAGGGTGGAGCGGTCTTCCACAATCTCGAGGGCAGGGTTGGCTTCCAGTTCCAGCTGGATCTCTTCTTTAAGTTCCTGGAGTGGCAGGGACATGAGCCGGATGGATTGAATCATCTGGGGGCTCAGTTTCTGCCTCTGTTCCTGGATGATTGAAGGCCTCTGGAGCTGCAAGACTGATCCTCCCTCATGCGGCTACCGTAATGACCGGGTACTACCAGTCAAATTCAATGTTATAGCATGGGCGTCGCTTGTCAAGCTCGCTCCTTGCCCGCTATTCCGGGAAATGATACAGGAACCGTGCCTTTTTTTACTTTATTGTGCAATAAGAGCTTGACGCTTAAAATTGGCCGTCATTATTTTTAACGGTATCCACCGTGCGCCGCTTCTGGTCCATCCATGGGTATCAGGGCGCTACGGGCACCACCAGAATAGAGTGAGGCCATGTCGAAACAAGGAAATAGAACGCATCAGGAGCGCCATGCTTCAAATGGAGCATCCGGGAATGATGAAACCGATCAGGACATCCCCGTGACCGAGGTCCACGAAGCATCCGATAGGGCAATCAATGGGGAATCCCCGAAGGAAGCTGCGGCGGATGCAGGACTGCAAATCGCCGCCCTCATCGCCGAGAAGGACGCGAAAATCGCCGCCCTTGAAGAAGAAGCGTCCAGCCTCAAGGACCAGTACCTGCGCAAGCTCGCGGATTACGAGAACTTTCGCAAGCGACTGTTCCGTGAGAAAGACGATGCCGTCCAGTATGCCAATTCGAGCCTGCTCGTCGACCTCGTCAGCGTAATGGATGATTTTGACCGGGCAATAAAGAGCAGCGAGACTTCCAGGGAGTTCCAATCCCTTCATGACGGCATATCCATGATAGAACGGAACCTCAGCTCCATGCTCGAGGGCAAGTACGGGCTGTCGCGATACGAATCGCTGAATCAGCCTTTCGACCCCAACCGGCACGAAGCGATGATGAGCGAAATAGGCGAGTGCCAGGAGCCGGTGGTCATTGAAGAATATGTCAAGGGATACAAGCTGAAGGAGCGAGTGCTCCGCAGCGCCAAGGTCAAGGTACGCATGCCCGAGGTAGATCGGGCAGAGAACTAGAACGAACACGAATTTTTTGACGCAGCGCTCAAAGGGCGCGCAAGGAGAACGCACATGGGCAGGATAATAGGCATCGATCTAGGGACAACGAACAGCTGCGTGTCCGTCATGGAGGGCGGAGAGCCCATCGTGATAGCCAATTCCGAAGGGCAGCGGACAACGCCTTCAATAGTTGGTTTTACTGCGAAGGGTGAGCGGGTCGCAGGTCAACCGGCCAAGAACCAGATGATCACGAACCCGGAAAACACCGTTTATTCCATCAAGCGCTTCATGGGCCGACGCTTCGACGAGGTCAAAGCCGAGACCACACTCGTCCCCTACAAGATCGTTGCTCATCAGAACGACGTCCGGGTGGACATCTCGGGCAAACTCTACAGCCCCCAGGAAGTCAGCGCCTTCGTCCTCCAGAAGATGAAGAAGACCGCCGAGGATTACCTGGGTGAGGAAGTAACCGAGGCGGTCATCACCGTTCCGGCCTATTTCAACGACGCCCAGCGCCAGGCCACCAAAGATGCAGGCAAGATAGCAGGCCTCGAGGTCAAGCGCATCATCAACGAGCCGACAGCCGCGGCGCTGGCATACGGCTTCAACAAAGACCAGAAGAAGGAAAAGACCATCGCTGTGTATGACTTGGGTGGCGGAACCTTCGATATTTCAATCCTGGAGCTCGGCGAGGGCGTATTCGAGGTCAAGTCGACCAACGGCGATACCCACCTGGGCGGTGACGACTTCGACCGGCGCATCATGCAATGGCTCGTTGACGAATTCAAGAAGGACTCCGGTATTGACCTGTCCAAGGACAGGATGGCCCTACAGCGCCTCAAGGAGTCATCCGAGAAGGCCAAGATCGAGCTGTCCAACGTCCAGCAGGCTGATATCAACCTGCCGTTCATCACTGCCGACGCGTCCGGCCCCAAGCATCTTCAGAAGAGCCTGACGCGGGCGACCTTCGAGCAGCTCGTCGGCGATCTCCTGGATAAGACCAAGGAGCCTTGCCGCAAGGCCATAGCCGACGCCGGCGTCACCGCGGCTCAGATAGACGAGGTCATCCTGGTCGGCGGATCCACCCGCATACCCAGGGTCCAGCAGATAGTCAAGGAACTGTTCGGCAAGGAGCCCGGCAAGGGCGTCAATCCCGACGAGGCCGTGGCCGTAGGCGCCGCGATCCAGGGCGGTATCCTGGGCGGCGACGTCAAGGACGTGCTCCTGCTGGACGTGACTCCGCTGTCTCTGGGCATCGAGACCCTCGGCGGCGTGTTCACGAGGCTCATCACCCGCAACACGACGATCCCGTGCCGCAAGAGCCAAATATTCAGCACCGCGGCCGACCAGCAGAGTACCGTTTCCATCCATGTGCTGCAGGGCGAGCGCGAAATGGCCGGGCAGAACCGCACGCTGGGTCGCTTCGACCTGGAGGGGATTCCCCCGGCACCGCGAGGCGTCCCGCAGGTCGAAGTCACCTTCGATATCGACGCGAACGGCATCGTCCACGTGTCGGCCAAGGACTTGGGCACCGGCAAGGAGCAGAAGATCCGGATCGAGGCATCCTCGGGCCTGAACGATTCCGACATCGACCGCATGGTCAAGGAAGCCGAGGCGCACGCCGAAGAGGACAAGCTTGAGCGCGGACGAGCCGAGGCTCGCAACGAGGCGGACACACTCATGTACGCGACTGAAAAGTCTCTCAAGGATTACGGCGACAAGGTGAGCGAAGAGGATAGAACCAAGATCGAGGCGGCAGTTGCCGAACTCAGGGAAGCCCTGCAGTCCGGCGACCCTGAGAAGATGAAGGAGAAGACAGAAGCGCTCAAGCAGGCTTCCTACAAGCTGGCCGAGGAGGTGTACAAGAACGCCGCCCAGAACGCCCAAGGCGAGCAACCTGGCCAGGGCGAACAACCGGCGGGCGATGCCTCCACCGGCCCATCCGACAATCAGGGTGCTGAAGACGCGGACTACCGCGTCGTCGACGACGAAGAGAAGAAATAAACCCGTTTTTGCCACGGAAGTAGCGGAGGAACCCAAGGATGATGGCGAGGTTGAGAGCGGAGAATCCGGTTTTTCACACAGCCTTGCTTCTTTCTTGCTCCATGTGCTCCAAGCCTCCGTGGCGAATTTTCGATTAAGGACTCACTGTGGCCAAGCGCGATTATTACGAAGTCCTCGGCGTCCCCAAGGATGCGATCAAGGACGACATCAAGAAGGCGTACCGACGGCTCGCCATACAGAATCACCCTGACAAGAATCCCGGTGACAAAGCTTCGGAAGAACGTTTCAAGGAAGGTACCGAAGCCTACGAGGTGCTTGGCGACGAGCAGAAACGCGCTGCCTACGAT
>SPCK01000230.1 GCA_004525355.1 Spirochaetales bacterium | reverse complement strand
TCCGCTTGTCACGACCCTTTCGGGTCGGTAATATGGTTTTGCATGATAAGGGAATTCAGTGTAGGGCCTATCGGCGAGAACGTCTATATCATCGAACAACCCGGAGTACCCGTCGTCGTCGTCGACCCCGGAGCGGAGGCGGATCGGCTTCTCGGGAAGATTGATGCGGCCGTTTCCAGGGCCGGTACGAGGAGCGTGCTGATAGCCTGTACCCACGGTCACCTGGATCACGTCGCAGCGGTACCCGAACTCATGTTCGGTTTGCGCGGGCGAGGCTTGGAGGTCAGGCTCTTTGCCCCAATGGCGGACCGTGACTACTTCGGAGCACCGGCCGAGGAAACCAACCGTCGGGCGTTCCAGGACATTCTGGCCATGATGTTTTTCCAGCGTTTCTGGACGCCGATACCCGAGGCGGATGAATACTTCGAGGACGGCCGGGAATTACCCGGAACGGGCATCATTGTCATCCATACGCCCGGTCACACCAGGGGCAGCAGTTGTTTCCTCGCGGAAAACGGTTCGGCGCTTCTATCCGGTGACACGCTATTCAGGTCGGGGCGGGGACGAACGGACAATTTCGACGGGGACGAGGCGGATATCGTCGCCTCGATACGTGAACGGCTCTGCTGTCTGCCCGACGGTGTGCGGGTATGGCCTGGACATGGAGAAGCAACCACCATTGGGCGTGAAAAACGCCTGTACCTGTAATCCCGTACGGTACTTCGCGGCGCGATGGGCGCCGATTTATTTTTGGAGAATTTATGCGCATACTACGAAGATATTTCAGTACAGCGCTCCTGGCGGTCAGCATGTTGGGGTCCGCATGCGCGGCAGGCGGAGGCTCGACGGACCGGTCAGGCTTGGCGCTGGGCACGATCTGCTCCATTCGTATCCTCGCGGGTGGAAGCGAAAAAGCTCTGGACGAGGCGTTCGCTCGATTGACCGCCATCGAGGCGACCATGAGCGCCAATCAGTCGAATACGGTTGTCGCGCAGGTCAACGCGGAGGCGGGCGGGCAGCCAGTCGCGATTCCCGAAGACCTGGCGTACGTTACGGGCAAGGCCCTGTGGTATGCTCAGCTGTCCGGTGGGGCTTTCGATCCGACGATAGGGCCGGTGGTCAAGCTCTGGAATATCGGCATGGACGGCGAACGGATACCGTCTTCCGACGAGATTCGCGAGACTCTGCCGCTGGTGGATTATCGAGCGGTCGCGATTGATGCCAAGGCCGGAACCCTGCTGCTGGAGCATCCGGGCATGCAGCTGGATCTTGGAGCTATCGCCAAAGGGTATGCCGCGGACGAAGTCGGGCGAATCCTCGTGTCCCGTGGCGTCAAGGCAGCCGTGATCGACCTGGGCGGCAATGTAAAGGTGGTTGGCCGCAAGCCCGATGGCTCGAGCTGGCGGATCGGGGTCCAGAATCCCTTCGACGCGCGCGGCTCGTACATCGGTATAGCCACCGTGGAAGGAGATTACACAGTAGTCACCAGCGGCGTCTATGAGCGCTTTTTCATCGGCGAGGACGGCACGCGCTACCATCACATACTGGATACCCGGACGGGATATCCGGTCGACAACGGACTCGTGTCGGCCACGATCATCAGCTCGTCGTCCGTGGACGCCGACGGCTTGTCCACAGCCTTGTTTGCCCTGGGCTTACGCGACGGCCTGGCGCTGGCCGAGACTCTGGATCATGTGGAAGCCGTGTTCATCGACAAGGACAAGCGCGTCTACTTGAGTTCGGGAGCCGGGGCGCTCTTCAAGTTGAGCGACCCCGATTTTTCTCTCGCGGATTGAAATATCCGTTCTTTCAGGAATGGCCGGGCGGGACGACCGCTCCATGGGTCATTCGGGTGAGCGCCTATCCGCCAGCTTCAAGGCGATGAAGAGCCAGGGCGCGCCGAGCGACGTCCACGCCCCGACAAGCCCGTAGCGCACGAATCGCGCCAGGGCATACATGGATGTGCCCTCGGCGGGAGAGACGAGCCTGCCGCCGATGTATACCGTCAGCAGTCCGACGAGTCCCAATCCCAGCCTTGCGAGCTTCTTCCCGATATCGCCGGTCGAGGCGTCGAAACGTACACGCTCGAACATGAATGCCGCCCCGACCGCCGTTCCAAAGAAAACGCCGGAAAGATTGGTATCCGTGGGCAGGAGAACGTTCATGGCGAGGGCAACCAACGCCGCCAGCAACGCCTTGACCCTGACGTGGGACTTCGCCAGGAAGTTCTCGACCGGATGGCCAAGCAGGTACCAGGCCAAGGCGATGCCCCAGCCGAGGATCCAGCCGGCGAAGACGTCGGTAGGAAAGTGCACGCCAAGGTAGATTCGCGAAAATCCCACAGCGACGGGCACGGCGAAAGCCAGAATCAAACCCCAGGGACGTCTAATCCCCTGCGCCATGAGTCCCCATAAGGCGGCGGAATTCTGTGAATGGCCGGAGGGCAACCCGAACGTGGGTTCGGCGCTCAGCCCAAGTGACGGGTCCAAGTCGTATGGTCTTGGTTGGCGGAAGATCGTCTTGAGCCAGCCGTTGACGAAGGTAGAGAACAGGAGAAGCAGGCCCAGCCGTACGCCGAAGCGCTCATCGATGCACCAGAACACCACGGGCAGGATCAGGAGGAAGAAATATTCCGACCCGGCCAGCGTGAGCGTTTTCATGATCGCGGTCAGTGCCGGGCTTTGCAGTGTCTGCACGGCGCGAACCGCCTCAACGCCCCAATTCAGGACAGCATCCATGGTACCTTCTTCCGGGTCTCGGAGAGACCCATCGTTCTGAAATCGGAGTGCGCTAGGCCCGGATCGGCAGGCCCGCCGCCAACATGGCCTTGAACTCGTGCTCGGGTATGGGTTTCGAGAACAGATAGCCCTGGAACGAGTCGCAGAAGCTGGCGTCCAGGAAACGTAGTTGGTCGTCGGTCTCCACGCCCTCGGCGGTGACGGAAAAACTGAGTGTGTGGGCTAGGTCGATGATGGCGGACGCGATGATCGTGGCCTTGCGGTCGAGGGGCAGCGGTGTCACGAAGGATTTGTCGATCTTGACCGTGTCCACAGGATAATCCTTCAGCTTGGAGAACGATGAATATCCGGTACCGAAATCGTCTATGGAAATGGCGGCGCCCAGCTCTTTGAGTTCAAGGAGCTTGTGGATACCTTCTTTCTCGTTCTCCATGATGCCGCTTTCGGTGACTTCGAAATCGAGGAGCTTGGGATCCAGGCGCGTGACATCCAGGGCCCGCTTGATGTCGTCTATCAGGTCGTCGCGACCGAACTGGTGGGGCGACAGGTTGATGGAAATGGGGACTTGCGGTAGACCTTCGGAATACCACGAGGCGGCCATCTGGCAGGACATCCTGAGCATGATATTGCCTATGGAATCGATGCTGCCGCATTTCTCCGCTACGTCGATAAAGTATCCCGGCTGCTTGATCTCGCCGCTGGGGTGGTTCCAGCGGACCAAGGCCTCCGCGCCGACGATATACCCATCCCGATCCACCTTTGGCTGGAAGTACGGGACAAACCCGCCGCTGGTGATGGCCAAGTTCAGGTCGGTCTCGATTTTCTGGCGTTCAAGGATTTGGCCGTTCAGGCGCGCGTCGAAGAGTCGATACCGGTCGCGGCCAGATTCCTTGGCCATGTACAAGGCCGTTTCGGCGTTACGGATCAGGTCCTCCGCGTTCCCGCCATCGTTGGGGTACAGGGCCACGCCGATGGAGGCGGAAAGCAGTACGCTTTCCCCGAGGTCAAGCCGCAGGGGGGTGGAGAACGTCGTCTTGGCTTTCGCGATGATTTCCTTTATATGCTCCTGTGACCGTATCTCGGGGAAGAGCGCGAAGAATTTATCGCCCCGGTAACGGGATACAACATCGTCGTTGCGGAAGGTCGCCTTTATTGCCGCGGCTATTTCCTTGAGCACCTGGTCGCCGGTCTCCGTACCGTACAGGTCGTTGATCCGCTTGAAACGATCCAGCCCCAGGGCCATGACGCCAAAAACGCGGTTGCGATTCCTGGCGATGGTGACGGCTCGCTCCACCTCGTGGATGAACGTTTCCCGGTTGGGGAGGCTGGTGAGCGGATCGAAGTGTTCGTAGAATTCGGCCTTGGCTTCCACCGTCCGCTGCTTGGTCAGGTCGCGGAGGGTGATGATCACGCCAACGATGTTCGGATTATGCAGGAAATTGGATCCGGAGGCCTCGACGGGCAGCTCGGAGCCGTCCTTCCTGAGCAGCGAGAACATTGACGAGAACGTCGGAAGCCCGGCTACCAGGCTCGATGAGAACATGGCTCGCTGGTCGGAGGCCTGTTCTTCGAGTATGAAAGAAAAAAAATCGTGTCCGATGAATTCGTCCGGGGCGTAGCCAGCCAGGGGAAGAACCGCCGGGC
>SPCK01000194.1 GCA_004525355.1 Spirochaetales bacterium | reverse complement strand
GCGACCGGGCCAAGGCGATTGGCGCCCCCCGAAATTCTTCTTCATGGAAAATCCCGGTCCTCAGCGCTCTACTTGCAAAACGTGGCGTATTTCACTATACTCTGCCAACGAGTACGTATTATTAATACATCCGCGTTTTAACGCGCAACCGGAGCAACCGGAATCCCGTGACGGAGAACGGAGCGGTTCACGGCCCGGGCCAGGACGAACGGTCCAGCGAATCACCGACAGAACGACGTACCTCGAGGATGGCGCCTTCCGTGCGCATGATCCTTAACCTAGAGTGAAGCAGAGGCAAGAGCATGGCTTTCGACATTTCCAAGATGCGCAATATCGGCATTAGTGCCCACATCGATTCGGGCAAGACGACGTTGAGCGAGCGCATCCTGTTCTATTGCCGCAAGATCCACGCCATCCATGAGGTGCGTGGCAAGGACGGCGTGGGCGCAACGATGGACGCGATGGAGCTGGAGCGCGAGCGCGGCATTACCATCCAATCGGCGGCCACCAACGTACAGTGGCAGGATTACAACGTCAACCTGATCGATACCCCCGGACACGTGGACTTCACCATCGAGGTGGAGCGAGCCCTCCGCGTGCTCGACGGTGCGGTGCTGGTGCTTTGTTCCGTCGGCGGCGTGCAGTCGCAGACCCTTACCGTGGATCGGCAGCTCAAGCGCTACAACGTACCCCGCCTGGTGTTCATCAACAAAGCGGACCGGACGGGCGCCAACCCCTATCGCGTGCGCAACCAGGTCGCGGAGAAACTCGGCCTCAACGCCGCATTTATCACCCTACCCATCGGACTCGAGGACAAGCTTGAGGGTCTCGTGGACCTGGTGGAGATGCGCGCGGTCTACTTCGACGGCGATGGCGGTGTGGACCTCCGATTCGCCGAGATACCCGAGCACATGATGGACGACGCGGCCAAGTATCGCGAGGAGCTCCTGGACAGCGCCTCGATGTTCTCCGACGAGCTGGCTGAAGCCTACCTCGAGGGCGTCGAGACACCCGAAATGATAAAGGCCGCCATCCGTAAGGGAACAATCTCACTACAGTTTGTGCCGGTATTCGTCGGCTCGGCCTACAAGAACAAGGGCGTACAACTCCTGCTGAACGGCGTTATCGATTTTCTCCCCGCCCCCGATGAGGTCAAGAACACGGCCCTTGACCTGGACAAT
The DNA here is from genome assembly GCA_004525355.1 of Spirochaetales bacterium. GTDB lineage: Bacteria > Spirochaetota > Spirochaetia > Treponematales > UBA12059 > UBA5200. Next base: position 3,649 of record SPCK01000194.1, on the reverse strand, counting down.
GACGAGACCCCGGTCGAGGTCTTCTCCAAGGATGGCCTACCCACCGTGGCGCTGGCGTTCAAGCTGGAGGACGGCCAGTACGGACAGCTGACCTACGTGCGCATCTACCAGGGCTCCCTGAAAAAGGGCGACGAGTTGATCAATACCCGGGCCCGTAAGAAGTTCAAGGTCGGCCGTCTGGTGCGCATGCACTCATCCTCGATGGAAGACATCAACGAAGGCATACCCGGCGACATCGTTGCCCTGTTCGGTATCGAGTGTGCCTCCGGCGACACCTTCTGCGACCCTTCGGTCAATTATGCCATGACCAGCATGTTCGTGCCCGAGCCAGTCATTTCGCTCGCCATCACCCCTAAAGACAAGAAGAGCGCCGACCAGTTGGCCAAGGCCCTCAATCGCTTCACCAAGGAAGATCCGACCTTTCAGACCTTGGTGGATCCCGAGTCCAACCAGACCATCATCAAAGGCATGGGCGAATTGCACCTGGACGTGTACATCGAGCGCATGAAGCGCGAGTACAAATGCGAGGTCGACACCGGCATGCCTCAGGTGGCCTACCGAGAAGCCATCAGCAAGCGCGCGGACTTTACCTATACCCACAAGAAGCAGACCGGCGGCTCAGGGCAGTACGGCAAGGTAGCCGGTTATCTGGAGCCCTGCGAACAGCAGAACTACGAGTTCGTGAACATGATCAAGGGTGGCGCCATACCTTCTGAATACATTCCCGCCTGTGACAAGGGTTTCCGCGAGGCGTCAAAGCGCGGCGCCCTGATCGGCTTCCCGGTGGTGAATATCCGCTGTGTCATCAACGACGGATCCAGTCACCCGGTGGACTCCTCTGACATCGCCTTCCAGTTGGCGGCCATCGGCGCCTATCGCGAAGCCTATGACAAGGCCAAACCGATCATCCTCGAACCGATCATGAAGGTGGTCGTCGAGGGGCCGACGGAGTTCCAGGGGAACATCTTCGCCAGCGTGAACCAGAGGCGCGGCGTCATCAACGCCAGCACCGAGGAAGGCGCCTTTTGCCGCGTCGAATCCGAGGTGCCGCTTTCCGAGATGTTCGGTTATTCGACGGTGCTTCGCTCCCTTACGCAGGGCAAGGCCGAGTTCTCCATGGAGTTTCTGAAGTACGGCAAAGTTCCCGTAAGCGTTTCAGAGCAACTCCGCAAGGAATACCTGGACAAGCGGAAGGCCGAGCAGGGTAGATAGACAAAAAACATACACGAAAAAACATACACGAAGGAAGAAGAGAACACGAAGTAGGGTAACGAATGGAAGGCACGGCAAGCATGTTGCCACTTCTTCCCCCGATATTCTTCGTGGTTTTTCTTGACCTTTGTGGTAACGAATCAAGCAAGCGTTTGCGTTTTGGCCCAAGCGGGCGTATACTGGAGGCGTGATGTCAGCGGTCTGGCCAAAAACTGTCATGTACGACCTCAGGAATCCCCCTCACTTCAATAATTCTACCGTGCGAAGGAGTTCCCATGCTTAAAGAGGAGCTTATCAAGAAAAGCCCTGTCCGCATCCTCGAGAAGGGCATCGAGGGCGGACTCAAGGCCGGCAATATCGGCGTCATAGCCAGTAGGAAGGGCATCGGAAAGACCAGCGTACTGGTGCAATTGGCCCTGGATAAGCTCTTGCAGGGCAAGAAGATCATCCACGTTTCCTTTACTACCCATACGAGCTACGTGATCTCTTGGTACGAGAACATTTTCTCGGAGGTTGCCAAACGCAAGAACCTGGAGAATTTTTCCGACATCCATGACGAACTGGTCAAGAATCGCGTCATCATGAACTTCAACCAGGAAGGCGTATCCACCGACCAGATCCTCAAGTCGCTGTCCGCACTCATCGTGGAAGGCGGATTCAAGGCTGATGCCATCATTACCGACGGATTCGACTTTGCAAGGGCCGATTCCGGGCACTTCAGCGCCATCCGCGAATTCGCGGGCAAGATGAGCCTGGAGTTCTGGTATTCCTGCACCATGATCGGCGAGGAACCCCTTGTGGACAAGCACAATATGCCAATGATCCTCAGGGAATTCATCAAGGACCTTTCCGTCATCATACTACTGGAACCCAAGACCGAGTATATTCACTTTACCGTGGTCAAGGATCACGACCGCATGAATCCAGCTGATCTATCCATCAAACTGGACGCCAAGACCCTGCTTATCGCCGAGGCTTGATTCCCCGCCCCGGGCAAGGCATGAGTGACGGTTCCGAATGTACCCGGGTTGAAAAGCGCCGATTCCATGCACAGGCCCCGCCAACACGGGGCTTTGCTTTGACTCTATTTTGGTATTTCTGTACCTGTTTACTTTATTAATCCTTTTCAGTATACTTGTTTCCATCAAACAGGCAGCCTTTGAACCCCCGCATCATTGAAGGCAAAGAGGAGTCGATATGAAGAAACCGCTCACCGCAACCGTATCCTGGGTAGGCAAGGTCGATTGGCAGCTGGAACGCTTCCATGGAGACGAATATTCAACTCACAAGGGTTCGACCTACAATAGCTACGTGATAGAGGAAGGCAAGACCGTCCTCGTCGATACGGTCTGGAAACCCTTCGCCAAGGAGTTCGTGGACAATCTGGAATCCGAAGGGCTGTTGGCCAAGCTTGACGCGGTCATCGCACAACACGCCGAGATCGACCACTCCGGATCGCTTCCAGAACTGCTGAAACGCCGCCCCGACCTGCCCGTGTATTGCACCGCGAATGGCGTGAAGTCTCTCAAAGGGCACTACCACCAGGACTGGGATTTCCGCGTCGTCAAAACCGGCGACGAGTTCGACTTGGGAAATGGCAAGAAACTTGTGTTCGTGGAAGCGCCCATGCTCCACTGGCCGGACAGCATGTTCTCCTACATGACCGGGGATGCCATCCTTTTCTCCAACGACGCGTTCGGGCAACACTTGGCCACGGAAAAGCTCTTCAACGACCTGGTCGATCAGGATGAGCTGTTCGTAGAATGCATCAAATATTATGCGAACATCCTTACGCCGTTCTCCGCCCAGGTCAAGGCGAAGATCGAGCAGGTGCTGGCCCTGAAACTTCCGCTTTCCATGATAGCCACCAGCCATGGGGTGATCTGGAGGGACAATCCCGCGCAAATCGTCATGAAGTACATGGAATGGAGCCAGAACTACCAGGAAGATCGCGTTACGATACTCTACGACACCATGTGGGAAGGTACCCGGTCCCTGGCAGAAGCCATGGCCAGGGGTATTTCGGATGCATCGCCTTCGACCACGGTGGTGGCTCACTGCCTTTCAAAATTCGACAAAAACGATGCGTTGACCGACGTCTTCCGCTCGAAGGCAATTCTCCTGGGCTCGCCCACGATCAACAAAGGCATCCTGACCGCCATGTCGGGCACCCTGGAAGAGCTGAAGGGCCTCAGGTTCAAGGGCAAGAAAGCCGCGGCATTCGGTTGTTACGGCTGGTCGGGAGAGTCGGTGCCGATTCTAACGGAGAGCCTCAAGAGTTCGGGCTTTCAACTGGTCGACGACGGTTTCAAGGCGATGTGGAATCCCGACGATGCAACCATGCAGTCGGCCTACGAGTACGGCAAGGCGTTCGCGGGCAAGCTGGCAGGCGGCTGAGTCAATAGGCAGCCACAAAGGCGATAGAATCCCCGGTTGC
>SPCK01000380.1 GCA_004525355.1 Spirochaetales bacterium | reverse complement strand
CGAGGTGGCCGACGTTTCCGTTCCCCATGCGCGCGCCCTGATGGAACGTTTCTGGCCGGGACCGCTCACCCTCGTGCTGCCGCGGCTCGACCGCGTACCCGACCTGGCCACCAGCGGCCTGCCCACGGTCGCCGTTCGCTGCCCCGACCACCCGGTGGCGCGCGAAATAATCCGGCTGTCGGGTGTACCGGTAGCCGCGCCCAGCGCCAATCCATTCGGACGCCTGTCCCCGACGCGTGCCTCGCACGTCGCTGCCTGGTTGGGCGACAGGGTCGACTACATCGTCGACGGCGGTCCGTGCTCCATCGGCGTCGAGAGCACCGTACTCGACCTGTCCGACGATCCGCCGCTGATCCTGCGGCCCGGCGGGCTTGCCATGGAGCTCATCAGGCAGGTAGCCCCGGAAACCAGGATTTTCGATCGTGCCACCACAAGCCCCCGGGCTCCCGGCCAGCTTCCCAGCCACTACGCACCCCGACGCCCCCTGTACCTCGTGGATGCGGGAGCCCTGGCCGCCGTAAGGCCCGGCGGCCGCGCCGTCGCACTGTGCTTCGGCGCCTTCTCGGCCAATCGCGTCGAGGAGGCCGGACGCTTCGCGCGCGTCGTCGACCTGTCCCCCTCGGAGGACCCGGTCGAGGCGGCTGCCTCTCTGTTCAATGCCCTGCACCTGCTCGACCAGGGGGACTGGGACGAGCTCTGGGCCGAGCGCCTTCCCGACGAGGGCCTGGGCAGGGCCGTCAACGACCGGCTATACAAAGCCTCGGTCAAGTAGTTCCCTGCGGGCATTCCAGGCTTGACGCAACTTGACGCTTATATTCCGACCCTGAAGTACCGAAAATGGAGGTAGCGAGTATATGGGAGCGTCGGTATGGAAACGATGGTGTCAAACTATCTGCCTTACTCATATCTATATGGAGCGAGCCTGTCATTGGGCAGGGTATCCGTCCCCGTGTCCCCTTCGCAGCTGCCCTACGCAAACTTCAAGAACGTGACTGGCTCGGCCGTGGCCACGGCATCGGTCTATTCCCTGGACAAACTCAAGATCCTGGATGTACTCATCGATCGCCTGAGGAGTGCCAGAAAGAACGCCGTCGTAGAGCTTCCCGCAGCGTCGGAACGCGAAGGCCGCCTGGACGCCATGATCCAGGAATACGGCAAGCAATTGCATGACGCCATGACGGCAGCCAATCTGTCGACGTCGGGTGCCTACGTCAAGCCCGGGCCGGTCGTGCCCGGCATGCTCGTCACCCTGGCCGCCTGAGACCCTCGCCTCAAGTATTTATTCCTTTTCTTCCCAATCCTACTCACCCAGCAGGTATGCCATGAACGACGGTACGTCACCCTCATCGTACAGGGCCGCGTACGCCACCGCCGCTCCGACGACGTTTCTCCCGTACTGCCTGGTTTCCGCATAGGAAAGCGTTTCAAGGAACAGGTCAGCGGGAAGGCTACCCGAAGCGGCCTGCCAGCGTCTGAGCCGAGTCGGGCCGGCATTGTAGGCGAATAGCGACGGCAGCACCCGGCCTCCCTGCCCCTCCACGATGCGCCTGAGGTACTCCGCTCCGATGATCAGGTTCGTCGAGGGATCGGACAGGTCGTATTCGGACAGCTTGAGCCTCGCCGCGGTTTCCCCGGCGGTGGCCGGCATCAACTGGATCAGACCGATGGCTCCGGCGCCCGAAACGACGTCTGGCTGGAACAGGCTCTCGGAACGGGCCAGGCCGTACAACAGGGAGATCGGCAACCCGGAAGAATCGGCCACATCCGTGAACGCGTCCTGGAACGGTCGTGGCCAGTACAGCTCGCGGTCCTTCCCGGTCGGAACGTAGCCAAGTCTCGAAAAGAGGGGCGCTATCATCCGTATCGACTCCGCATTCGCCCCTTGTTCCCGCAGGAGTTCCGACAGGGCGCGCAGAGTGTCCGAACCCAGCGTTCTCAGTTCGAGGCCCATTTCTGCCCGTATGCGCGCCGCCAGACCAAAATCGGCCATCCCCAGTGCGTACGCGTCCCCGTCGCCGGGCTGGATAGCCGGAGCGCTTATCTGCGGGCTTGCCGATATCGGTTCAGGCTCAAGGGAGTCATCGAGGGTGCCCGCCGGGTTTTCCCCAGATGGATCATCCGGCAGCGGTAACGCGTCGGATCCGTCCATCGGTTCGATCAGGGGGGCCCCGATACGGTAGGCTGCCAGGAGGCGGTACCACGAGTCTGAATTCTGGCGATATGCCTGGTTCAGGCGTGATATCGCATAGGATTGGACCGATGCGAATGCGCCAATACCGAAGGCTTTGTCCAGGTGATCCTGCGTGATGATGCCGATTGTCGCCGTGCGGGCGGCCAGGTATGCAAGCCGCGGCCGCTCCTGGCCGCCGATTTTCGCGGTCGCAGTGTCCAGTAAAACCAGGAGCGATCCGTCGCGTGCCATGAGGGCGCTCCTGGAGAGTGGTTCGATGAGATCAGCGAAATAGTCCACGGATTTGCCTCGAGCCAGCACGGGGCCAAGGGCGGAGACCGCTTCTGCTGTGGAATAATGCGATACGCAATCGATGGCGTACCAACGCGCCGCGTCCGCGTCGACTGCGAAACCGCCGTAATTCGGAGCCTCTGCGTACGCGGCTGCTTCTGAAAAGAGATTGGCGGCCTCCTTCCATCGCTCCGCCGCCCGCAGGAAACGGCCATACCAGAACAGCGCGTGAAAAGCGGCTTCCGCGTCGAGGGAACCTGCTCGGGCCGCGGAGGCCAGGACTTTCCATCCGGCTTCACCTTCGGGCGTGGAACCGTACAGAAAGGCCTTGGCGGCGTCGGAGGCGGCCGGCCTGGGCAGGGCGGTTATCAAAGCGGCCAGTTCGTCGCCTCCAAGGCGTGGCGGAGGGCTTTCCGGT
>SPCK01000228.1 GCA_004525355.1 Spirochaetales bacterium | reverse complement strand
CGGCGATGATCTTGAGATTGCACTCTGGCAGTCGGTTCGCTTCCACCAGGCGCCCCAGGGCAGCCATGATGGATCCCGAAACGATGGAATGGGCTATACCGATCATTTCAAGGGACTGTATCAACCGTTCCTCGTGGAATTCTGGAAAGTACAACAGGCCTCCCCTGACCTTGAGCGTTTCGTAACAGCCCAAGCCATGGGTCAGGGCAAGATCGTCCAACGGAAAAAATGCTTCCGCTGCCGGAATCAGTTCTCCGTTCCGAATGATGAACGCTCCGAGCATTGTGCCTCCAGTCGGGTCCCGGTCTTTCAAGAGAGGCTATTTCAAAAGTCAGACGACTTTTGAAATAGCTCCACTAGCTTGCGCAGATTTCGTAGCATTTCTTGTTACTGCAAGAAATGCGAGAAACTGCAAAGCCAATTTTAAAAAGTAACGGACTTTTGAAATTGGCTCAAGTCGCCAGCGTAGCCGCCAGCCGGCCACAACGGCAATACCCCCCAGCCCTCGACATTCTTTCGCTTTGCAGCCCGCCGGTTTTAAGGTAGACTTATCCGTAACAATGGCAACTACTCCCGCGCTTAAAGTAGGCGAGCGCCGAACCGCGACCATCCTCTTCGCCGACATGAAGGGTTTTACCGCCCTGTCGGAACGCATGGATCCCGAAGAAATGGATATCCTCATGAACGGGCTGTTCAGCACGTTCGAAACAATCATAAAGGCGCATGGCGGTATCGTGGAAAAGTACATAGGCGATGCCCTGGTGGCCGTATTCGGTGTCCCCGAATTGCACGAGGATGACCCGCAGCGGGCCATTGATGCCGCGCTCTCCTTCCTGGAGCGGCAGGCGCCGAGAACCGCGAACCGTTCGCAGGGAACGCCCGCAGCAAGCTTCCGCGTAGGCATCCACACAGGTCTCGTGGCGACCGGTACGCGCGGAGAATTCGATGTGGTGACCGGCCATGCGATGGCCGTCGCACAACGCATCCAGGCAGCGGCCGAACCCGATGGCATTCTGGTATCCGACGCGGTAAAGCAGCGCTGCGAGGGCTACTTCGATTTCGCCGGCCCGGTGTCGCTGAACGCAAAGGGCAAGAGCGAGCCTATCGTCGCTTGGGCCGTCAAGGGCCAGGCCCTTCCGGGCCTTCGGGACGCGGGTCCCTTCGTCGGCCGCAAGGACGAGCTCGAAGAGCTTCTCAAGGCCTACATCAAGAGCGATCCCACGGTTCTGACCGGACGCTACCTGGTCGGAGAGGCAGGCATAGGAAAATCGCGTCTTGCCCAAGCTCTGGTCGAGCGCGTGCGGTCCTTTCCCGAGTTTTCATCACCCCTGCTCATTGCGCGTGCCCAGAACTACCGTACCGGCGAGTATACGGTGGTGTCGGATTTGATCCTGGAACGACTCGGCCTGGATACCGCAGCTCCAACGGCGGTTGTCGAAGCAGCGCTCGCCCGGCTGCCCACGGTCGACAAAGCGCACCTACGCAGAGTTGCCCTGCTTATAGGCGCCCACGAGGCCAACGCGGGGGAGGCCGACGCCGTCCTATCCCTGTTCGAGGTATTTTCCTCCATCATGTCAGGCCACGGTACGGGAATCTATTCTCCCTTCGTTTTCATAGACAACGCGCAAGCCATGGACAGACATTCCAGGGATTTCTTTCAATATTTCTTCAGGAACGGCGTGGTCAAACCTTTTCTCCTGATGGCGGGTCGTGAGCATCCCCAAAGCCTCAAGGATGCATTCCCCGAGCTACGCCCGCTCAGGCTGGGCCCCCTGTCGACGGGCGACTCTCACGCGTTGGCCCTGGCGCATTGGCCCGAATGCCCTGAAATCCTCCTCGAAGCCCTGCTGTCGCATTCCACGGGCAATCCGCTGTTCATTCGGGAATACGCGCGTTTTGCCAGGAAGCACCGCGACCTGTCCAACCTGCCAGGAACCATCCAGACGATGTTCCTGACAGCACTGGAACGATACGACCAGCCACACCGCGATTTCATCAAGATGATGTCGCCGTTCGTGCTCAATTTCACCGAGGACAACGCCAGGCTGGTGCTCAAGGCAGCCGGGGGCGATCCCGACCTTGCGCCTCTAGCCATCGATCGCTTCCTCAGGGACGGCATCCTGCTGAACTGTTGCGATCGCTATGCATTCGCGCTCGACTTGCTCAAGAAGGCACTATACGCCAGCCTGCTCAACCAGAATAAAAAGCTGATCCACGGCGTGATAGCCGATATCCAGCTGGGCATTGCCCGGCCGAATCGCCCCAGGCTCATCCACCATCTTCTCAAGGCGGAGCGCTGGAGCGAGGCCTCGCAGACGATGCTGCGTGACCAGGACAAGAATTACAGGTACGATTACCTGCAGTACATCGATCCGCTGTACCGTCGGATGTCCCGCTCCGCTCCCGACGAGGCCATACAACTCCTGATCCTCAAGAGCGCGCTGCTGTTCAATGCAGGCAAGATCGACGAGGCGGAACAGGAACTCAAGCGTATCATGAGGTTCGCGATCGCGCAGAAGAACGATAATTGCATGGGCTTCGCCTACCATATGATCTGCGCCCACGCCGCGATGTCCTACGCGTTCCAGAAGGCGCGCTTCACGGGACAGAAAGCCCTGTACTATTATCGCAGGACCGGCATGACGCCCAGGAGCATCCAGAACGTGGTGCGTTCCATCGCCTGGGTCGAACTACAGAAGAACAACTTCGAAGAAGCCCGCGACCTGGTTGACCAGATGGACAAGATTCCGTCCAAGGACGAGTTCGAATATGCGGGAGCCCGCGCCGAGTTCAAGCTGTATTCGGGCGACTACCGGGGCGCCCTGGAAATCCTTGAGGACAGGAACCCGCAGGATACCGATACCGACATCGGCATGGTGGCCCGCTTTTTCGGGCTGGATCTCAGACTCAAGGCGCTCTGGCAATTGTGCGATTTCAAGGGACTGGGCCGAGCGGCACGCGAACTACTAGGCGCCGGAGCCTTGAGCGAATCCGTTCTGGCCCAAGCGCATGCCATGGCCGCCTGCGCCGCTACAGTTTTGAACGATCCCAAAGCCGCCGCCGAAGGTTTCCTGCAGGCGGGATTCTACGCCGACCAGATACGCAACGACTTCGATCGAGTCGATGCCCTGCGCACACTGGCGCTCTGCCACCTGGTTGCTGGCGACGAGCGGAAAGCCGAAAGCATCGCCAGGGAAGCCCTGGTACCGGCGCTCAGGCATTCGTGCTACTATCCCGCGTTTACCATCCTCATGATGCTGGTCACGATAGAAGCCAAGCGCGGCAACCGCGGCGAGGCTGTATTCCTTCTCAAGGAGGCCTCATATTTCTTCACGACGGGACTGCTCTTGCCCTACAAGGACGTCATACTCTACTACTACTATGCAGGGACCCTACTGGAGGGAGAGCTGGCCGCCAAGGCACCAGCCATCGCGATCAAGCTGCTTGAAGACGAGAAGGCCAGGATAGGTGATCCGGATATGATAGCCAATTTCCTGTCTATCCGCGGTTTCGCTGAAGTCCAGAAGCGCTTGTCCGGCATGCAAGGAGAGATACAGTGAACGTGGAGTCCGACTTGACCGACACCATTCGCTCGATTCCCGGGTTCGATCGTCTTGATGACGCCGCCGCCGCCGCCATCGCCAGCGCGGCCAGCCTCTCAAGCTTTTCAGAGGAAGAAATCGCCTACCGGGAAGATGATACGGGCAATGACGTGTACTACCTCATCTCCGGGCTCATGGAATCCCGCATGCGCATGCCGGGCCGTTCCCGACAATTGGAAGAAGGGTTCATTACCTTGAAGTCAGGGGACATTTTCGGAGAAACATCCTTTCTTGACGGCGGCAGGAGGGAATCGTCGGTCGTGGCGCGGGAACGATCCCTTGCGCTCAGACTGGACGGAACCGCCCTCAGGTCCGTCTGCGACGGACTCCCCCCGCTTGCGGCCATAGTGTATCGTACGCTCGGACGCTCCTTGGCCGTCCGCTATCGTGACGCATCCCTTGAATTGCGGAATTCCTGGGGGATGTACTGATTTGGCCATGCCCACTGATGAAACGGAAGCGCTGTACCGGGCGCTGGACCTCCTTGAGGACGCGATCGATGGCGGCTATCGCTCGGCTCGGCCGCTTCCGGATTTCGTCCAACCGGAACCCATGGCGAAAGCTTGCGCGGCCCGGGACGCTTCCACGGGAGGTAGTCCGGCTTCGGCCAATGACAGCCTTGAATCCGTGGCCGCTGAATCGGCACGCTGCAGAAAATGCCGCCTGGCAGCCGGAAGGAAACGCTCAGTTCCCGGAGAAGGTGCGTTGCGTCCCCTCGTGCTGATCATTGGCGAAGGACCGGGTGGTGAAGAAGACGCGACTGGCAGACCCTTCGTTGGTCCCGCGGGCCAACTCCTGGAT
>SPCK01000305.1 GCA_004525355.1 Spirochaetales bacterium | reverse complement strand
TGGCGCCGCTGTCCGCGGGAGGCGGTACCCGCATGTACCCCGCGCTGAGGGAAGGCCTCGCCGAATTGGAGCGCGCCCCGATGCCGGTCAAGCACGCGCTGATAATCAGCGACGGCGTCACCGAACCGGCGGACTTCGGATCGCTGGCCGCCAGGGCGAGAGCCGCTGGTATCACTATTTCCACGATGGCGGTCGGCGACGACTACGACCGCGAGCTGTTGACCGCATTGTCATCGGGCACCGGCGGGACACTCTATCGCGTGCGAAATGTTGAGCAGATCCCGTCACTGATCCTGCAAGACAGGCTGAACGTTTCGCGAACGGTTTTCTCGGAGGAATCGACGCAGATACTCGGGCTGTCCGGATGGCCCGCGGGCACGGTGACCGGCATGGCCCGCTTCAGCGCCAGGGAGAGCGCCATCGTGCCATTCTCCAGCGTCGCTGGCGACCCGCTGTTGGCATCGGCCCAGACAGCCGGCAGGTCTGCGCTCGTTTTTTCGAGCGACCTGTACGGCAGGTTCACCGAAGGCTTCTTCGGCGAGCCCGCGAGCCTGGGCACGTTCAGGTCTATCCTCTCGAGTCTGATGCGTGAGCCGAGCCGCGGGGCTACGATCAGCGAAACCGCCGACGGCCTGCACGTCACGATACGAGGCGAGGCGCTGGTCCAGCCGCGGCTCACCCTCGCCGACGCGGGCGGCGGCATCGTCGCAGAGGCGGTTTTTACGCGGGTAGCGCCAGGCTACTGGAGCGCTTCCGCCTCCGCTCCGTCCGGCGCCTCGTATACAGCCCTGGTGGTAGACCGCGGCAGCTCGGTGGCGCGCCTGCCCGCTCATGTCAATCCTGACGTGGCCGGCATCACTGATGACAGCTGGGCCGCGGCCATGGCATACCGACCACCCGCCTTCGTCCTTTTGTATGGTTGGATACCTTGGCTGATTGCCTACTTTACGCTCAGTCTCACAGTGAGCGCATACCTGAGGTTCCGTTGATGATAAAAATTCCACTCAACGCGCGGGCGCTCTTCTTCATCGCGATCATGCTGACAGGATTGGGTACCCTCGCCAGGGCGCAGGAAGCCTATCTTGATATCAAACCGACTCGAGCCTATGCCTTCAATACCGCGCTGCTTTCCTGCGCTTCCGGTTTCTCCGGAGACCTGAGACTCTACGGAGTGGGCATCGACGATAAACGCACCCTCCTGTATCGATCCGAGCCAAACCTGACTCGTTCAATTGAAGCGAGTTTCCATGACGACGGGAGCATGGGCAGGCTGGAACTCGAGGGCGTCGACGGTTACGGCAGGAAGTTGTACGCCTCCGCCGACCTGCCCGAAAGACGAATCATGGACCCTTCGGCCTCGATCCTTTCCAGGCTGGCGTTTTCATACCGGCCTGTGGCGTTCGGATCACCCCCTTCCGAGGCGAATCTGGAGGGCGGCGACGCCGAGATGCTTGCCCGCCAGGCAAACGGCCGTTTTTTCCTGCCGGGCCGGAATTGGATCGCACTCGGAATTTTGGCGGCGTGGAGTCTGTCGGGTATCCTACTCGCAGCATATAGCTCCCGAAAGAAAACGGGCAACGGGGAGGCATCCGGAGTCGACGACAAGGGATCCGGCAAGGATGACAAGGACCATGGTTTTCGCCGTCATTTCAACCGGAGAATGGCAACCCTCGTCGGCATGGCCCTGATGACCGCACTTGCGATCTCTGCATGTTTCCCGCAAAAGGCGGATCTGTTCATCATCGTCGATGCCTTGCCCGGCGGTAATTTTTCCCTCGCGCATCGTCAACCGGAGTCGACATACCACAGCTACGTCTGGCGGGCGGCCAATCCTGTCGCGACGAACAACCCGCGGCTTGGTTTCGACTACCTTGCGGTACGCTCGCCCGGCGGTGCCGCGGTACCACTCTCGGCGCTCGCCGCTTATACCAGCCTGCGGTTCTCGCAACCGCCGGTTGTGTTCGCGGGCAATGACGGCATCGAGCGCCTGGACGGCACTCCGTTCCTGTCCGCCTGGGGAGAAAGATAATGATGTCGCCCAAGCTCGCTCTGCCTATACTGGCACTGCCCCTGTTGGCTCTTTCGGTACTACTGCCGGGCGGTCTCGACACCGGTATTTCCGCTGCTCTCGCAGGTGCGCTGCCCCTGGCTTGGGCGGCCGCCGTGACTATCTTGTCCGTCGGCGTCGATCGGATTACGGCAGCTTCCATTGCATTGCCCTTCTCGGCATGGGCAATCGCGACATACGGCCGGTCATCCGATCCCGCAGGATTCAGCCTCTACGCGCTACACCTGGCAGCCTCGGTCGCGGCCTACGCGGCAGGCATCCTGTGGATCAAGCTCCTGGAAAAGCGTTCTGGATCCATGAAGAAGCGCAACGCCATCAGGAGCATGGCCCATTATCTTGCGGGCTCCGGGCCCGCCATTGCCATTCACGTTCTTGCCGGCCCTGCATACGCATTGCCGGTAGCCGCCTTCACGGCGAGCGCAGCCGTATTCCTGCGCGAGCGGGGCCGCTGATGCTGTCGCGGGACGCCGGCCTGGCCCTTGCAAAATTGATGTCCGCCGACGCTTGGAGCCGGATACGGATACGACTACGTCTCTGGGCCGTCCTGTCACTTGCCATCTGGAGCCTCGCGACGCTGGCAAGCGTCGTCCTGGACTATCCAGCCCTGGTCTATCATGCCCTGGTCATGACAATGCTCGGTTCACTGCCTGTCTTCATGTTTTTCCCGTACCACGGCGAACCGTTCCTGGCCTTGGTGCGGGGCGTGGACCGGAAAAGCACCTTGGAGGCATGGCTCGCGTATCGTTCCGGCCCCGCCCTACCCCTGCTCACAAAGCGAGCCGAAGAGCTGCTGCGCATACGCTCGCTGTATAGCCGGCCGCATACACCTGTCGGTTTTTTCGTACCCGCACTGGCATTCCTGGGCTTATCGGCCCTGATCCTGGCGCAGATCCTGTCGATCGCCGCAGGATACGGCATGAGTCTCGGTTATGCGGACAAGAGTGCCCTGGCCGAGGCGGCCCGTGACGAATGGCAGTCCGAAAGCACGAATATAGAAAGGACCCTTGTAGTTCCATCCTCCGAAAAGCCGGAGGCTCCCCAGGCCGGACTTCGGGAACGCCCCTCGGGCGAAGCTGAATCCAGGATCGGGTCGCCGTCCACCGCCCTCCACTCGCGCCGACCAGGGAACGAACCGGTGGAACCCGGTGCCGCGGCCCGCTCGCCATCACCTGTGCCAGCCGCGGGAACAGGCGACGGCCCGGAATCACCCGGTTCGCCGGACGCCGGAGGAACCGATGCCGGCACGCGGAATTCGGAAGGAATCGCCTCGGGTGAATCATCCCGACCGGGTTTCAGGGGTTCGGGCTCATCCCTCCTACCAAGCCCCCTGCTTGATTACCGCGCTGTGTTCGAGAGCCAGGTCGTCGAGCGTACTGGCAAGGA
>SPCK01000234.1 GCA_004525355.1 Spirochaetales bacterium | reverse complement strand
CCTGCGACTCGGCGGCCCCGCGAGCTATGCCGAGGGAGTCATCGACAAGCCATGGATGAACCCGGATGGCAGGAAGGCGATCCCGGAAGATATCAGCAGGGCTGTGCGCCTGATGATCGCGCAGACAGCGATCTCGTCTGCCCTGTTCCTGGCGGTACGGTTTGGAATGTAAATGAATAAAAAATCAAGCCAGTTCCAATGCCCCTTTGGCACTGAAACTGGCTTGTATCTTTCGTAGCGAATGGACCAGATAACTCTATGCAGTTCTATCTGATCACAGCCGCTCTATTTATTCTCATTGTCGATAAAATCGTTGAAAGAATACTCCCCTTCAGCCGGGAAGCGTCCTCCCTGCGGCAGGAAGTATTTGAGTCCCAGGGTCACGTTGAGGCGTCCAAGGACATCGTCGAACATGGAATAATCCGAGGAATAGGAGTACGAGCTTCCGTCCGAATTCTTGATGAATCTCGTGTATATAAGCTTGAATCCCAACTGCGCAAAGCCTGCCATTCGCTCGGACACCATATAATACCCCGCGACCTTGGGTTCCAGCCAGAAGTTCACGCTGAGGCTCTCGTTCGGGTCGTCATCGCCATTGCTCAGCCCCATCAGGCCCGGCTGCATTCCGATACCGAGTTCTGCGCCCAGGCTCATGAGGAAAGTGGGGCTGAAACTTATGTAATATGAGGGTTCCAGGCCCAGGCCTATGATGCATGACTGGTCCAAGTTTTCCAGCGATGCGTTCAGATTTAAGCTTTTATACCAGAAAAACGAGGGACGAAGCGACAGGGACAGCCTATCGGAAAGAAACTTGCCGATAGTCACCGATAAATCGAGTGTTTGATCGTAGGATCCTCTATCGTCATCCGATACGTCGCTGGCAAAGACGGGAGCATCAGGACGATGGACGAATATAAGGCTGCCGCCGAATTCCCAAGCCCCCGTTGAGAGAAAATCTGGTGTTTGCGCAAAACCGGAAGTAGTGAATACCAGAAGAGCCAGAACCGCAAGAAACATCCTTCTTCGCATTGGAGCCTCCTTGAGACACTTAATTTGATTCTATTCAAATGATATTTGCGTATTGGTTTTTGTCAATATTTTTTTATCTTATAATTTTATTACAATCAGGCAATCTTTCATCTTGCATCAACCAATGTCCCGCGCCCGGGATTCATACTCGCTGTTGAATAGTTCCGATTTTCTCCCATGACGAGCATAAGCCGTACGCTGACGACGACCGCCTGGGAAGGATGGCAATTCTTCTGGATCAAAGCAAATATTTTATTGCGGCGAGGGGCCGCTTATCTTGATGCATCTTCGCGCCTCTTCCGCGCGTGCGATGGCCTCCTCAGCGGTGGCTCCGATCGCGGTCAGGTGTCCCATCTTGCGGAACGGCCGTACCGATCGCTTCCCGTACAGGTGAACGGAGACGCCGGGCACGGCCAAGGCTTCAGGCAGGCCTTGGTACTCGGGTTCCCCTGATGAACCGGCCTCACCGAGCAGATTGACCATCATGGCAGGGCGCAGGAGTTCGGTGGAGCCCAGCGGGTAGCCAGCCAGGATCCGGTAGTATTGCATGAATTGGCTCGTGACGCAGGCCTCGATGGTCAGGTGGCCCGAATTGTGCGGCCGGGGCGCGATCTCGTTGACCAGGATACGTCCATCACGTGTCAGGAAAAGTTCGACCCCGAACAGGCCGACAGCCCCGGTGGTAGGCACGCCTCGTTCAGCCGCCTCAGCAAGGGTGGCAACATGCAGGGCATCAATGGCAGCCAAAGCAACCCTCCGCGCTTCGGCCTGAACGGCGCCCGTTTCGGCGGCCGGCATGAGAACCGAATCGCACAGGTTGGCGCGTTCGTCGAAAACCATCTCCACGCAGGGATATGCATCTACGTTCCCAAGGGTATCGCGGGCAACGACCACGGCCAATTCCTTGGTAAAATCTACCTTTGATTCGATAAAACCGGGTGCGGACAGCAGGCGCCCGCCTTTCGAAGGCAAACGGGCGTCATCCTCGTTTCGCATCGACGCAACGCCGCGGCCATCGTAACCGCCTCGCCTGGCCTTCTGCACGACCGGGAACCCGTCCAGGTTCGCGGCCGCCTCGATCAAGGCTTCCGCCGTGGGGGGAGTCTGCCCGTCGCCGACGAAGGCCCAAGGGGCGGTCGGTATGCCTGCACGATCCATGAGGGACTTCTGCGCAGCCTTGTCCTGGATGATGGCCAGCAGCCCAGCCCCGGGCATCACGGGTATACCCGAGCGCTCGGCCTCGAACAGGGCGTCGACGTTCACGTGCTCTATCTCGTATGACAGAACGTCGACCCGACCGGCCAACTCGAGGACAGCTTCGCGGTCCATCAGGTCGCCGAGCACCGTTTCGTCGGCCAGCTCCGCCCCGGGCGCGGGATACTCTTCCGACAGCACTTCAATATAACTCAACAGGCCCCGGGACGCTTCTATCGTCATGCGGCCCAACTGGCCTCCTCCGAGGATACCGATCTTTTTCATGCTTCAATCTTCCGGTTGATCGGCGCCAGGCCCGTCCGACGGATCCGGATCCGGTATGTACCGCGCCTTGGGATTCGGAGGGCGCAGGCCGCCTATATCCGGGTTCCTCATCAAGTCACGGGGTTTGCTTCCCTGGGCCTTGCCCACGATGCCCTTTTCTTCCATCAGCTCGACGATGCGTGCGGCGCGGTTGTAACCGATCTTGAGCCTACGTTGCAGGAAGGACGCGCTCGCCTTTCCTTGGGCCAGGACGATCTCCAGGGCCTTTTCGAACAGCGGATCGTCCTCATCCTCGTCGAACAGGCTCGGCCCGGTGTCTTCTTCTTCCTCGTCGATGAATATCTCGTCGTCGATATAGTCCGGCTCCCCGAGCGTCTTGACAAACGCCACCACTCGCTCGACCTCATCCTCGGAGACGAAGGCGCCCTGCATGCGCATCGGGAACGCATCCGTCGCGCTTGAATACAGCATATCGCCGCGCCCCAGGAGCTTCTCGGCCCCGACCATATCTATGATGATGCGCGAGTCGAACTTGCTGGCCACCATGAAGGCTATGCGGCTGGGTATGTTGGCCTTGATGAGCCCGGTGATCACGTCGATGCTCGGCCGCTGGGTCGCCAGCACCAGGTGGATGCCGATTGCCCGGCTCATCGCGGCCAGGCGCGCCAGAGTGGATTCAAGCTCCTTGCCCGTGGTGGCCATGAGGTCGGCGAATTCGTCGATGATGACGACGATATAGGGTAGCTTGTCAGTAGCCATGTTCTTGTCGACGATCTTGCGGTTGTAGCTTCTGATGTCCCGCACGCCCATCGCGTCCAGCAGGCTGTAGCGCCGCTCCATCTCGCAGATGCAGTACTGAAGGGCCTGGAAAGCCTTCTTGGGTTCGGTGATCACGGGCGTAAGCAGGTGCGGTATGCCGTTGTACAGTTTGAGTTCCACGATCTTGGGGTCGATCAGGATGAGTTTGACTTCGTTGAACGAGCGGCGGTACAGGATGGACAGGATGATCGAGTTGACGCATACCGACTTACCCGAGCCCGTGGCGCCGGCAATGAGCAGGTGCGGCGTCTGGGTAAGCTCGACAACCTGGACGTCGCCAGTGATGTCCTTGCCCAGGACGACCGGCACCTCCATCTTGGTCGAGCTGAATACCTCGCTCTCGACTATCTCGCGGAAGGAAACGATGGCGCGTCTCTCGTTGGGCACCTCGATGCCCACCGCGTGCTTGCCCGGGATGGGCGCCACGATGCGCACGCTGGACGCGGCCAGGCGCAGGGCGATGTTGTCGCACAGGTTGGCAATCTTGGAGAGCCGCACGCCGGGCGCAGGCAGTATCTCGAACATAGTGATGACCGGCCCCTTGCGTATTCCCGTCACCTCGGCCTCGATGCCGAATTCCTTGAGGGTCTCCCGGAGGATGTCGGCGGCGTGGCGTGTTTTCTCGTCAATGATCCAGTACTGCCCGTCTGGATATTGAAGGAGAATACCGTCCGTTGGCAATGCATAGGGCTTGACCGACTTCCGGCCGGGCCGCAACGGAGGCAGCCTGCGAAGGGGTGAGGGCTGGATTGGCGCGGTATTCGGGGATTGGCGCAGGGAGGCCACATGCTCGCCGTCCCGAAATACTTCGAGGGCAGGCAGCAGGGGCGTGCGCGATTCCAGGCCAACAGACGCCACAGGTGAATCCTCGTCGTCATCGCTCCAAAATTCAGCGGACAGGGCGGGATCCTCGGCCGGGTTATCCGAGCCCGGTATGGATTCGCCGTACTCGGCAGCGATCGATCGCGAACCCTGACGGCCGAACATGACGGGGATAGGCTCATCGGAATCAAACTCGG
>SPCK01000463.1 GCA_004525355.1 Spirochaetales bacterium | reverse complement strand
GGACGGCAAGCTCTGGCTGCCCGTCGAGGTGACCCTGTGGAACGACGGCTTCATGAAGGCCTGGCAAACCGGCGCGCGCGAATGGCGTGACGCGAACGCCAGGAAGCAAGCGGCCCTCTACCCCGTCAGGGAAGCGTGGAAACTCTTCGAGCCGGTGGCGATGATAGGCAACGAATCCTCGGTAGAGCTGCCCAGGTCCGAAACCCTTTCCGCCCGCTTCAAGGCGAGCATGGACGCCCTGATAGAGCGCGAGATGGCCTCCCCGCTGGCAGCCGCGAAGGCGGCCTCCACCCGGGGCCAAGGCGATCCGGCTCCGCTGAACAAGGTCGGCCTGGTGTACGCTCGGTACGGCTTGCTTGACAAGGCGGAAGAGAATTTCAGGGCCTCGATCAAGATCCGCGGCACCGTGCAGGCGTACGCCAACCTCGGAAATACCCTCTATTTGAACGGAGATTATCGCGGCGCACTGGCGGCCTTCGGTTCGGCCAACAAGCTGTCACCCAAAAACGCCTCGGCACTCATCGGGATGGCCTTGACCGCCGCCGAGCTGGGAGACAGGGACGGAGTCACCCGATACCTCGGCCAGCTTGCGGCCATCGACCCCTCCATCGCGGAACGCTACGCATACATAGGCTCGGCCGGCGGATCGCGCGCCGCCGAAGCGTCGGCACCGTCGCTGGAATGGGAGGAATAAACATGAAATCGATCCGTACCGCGCACGCGGCATCCATTGCCGTCGCCTTCGCATTGCTCGCCTGCTTCCTTGGCGCTTCCTGCTCCGACGCCCTGCTGGACGAGATGGGCAGGCTGGCCTCCGAGGCCAACAGACCCGTGATCAGCCCGTCCGCCGGCTCGATAATCACCGCCCACGAGACCATCACCCTGAGTTTCGATTCCGACATGGACTCTGGCGCGGTGAGCATCGGGGGGGATATCGGCCTCGCGGCTCCCGCTACCACATGGGCGGACCCACGCACCCTGGACCTGAACCAGGCCAATACCGTCTCCTGGAGCGCGGGCACGGGAAAGAAGCTGACCGTGTCGATAACCGAGAGCGGCCAGACCGTCGCGTACGAGTATACGTTCGAGGTGTTCAACGGGGTATGCGTGAGCAGCCCTGCCAACGCGCAGAATCCCGGGGCGCCGGGAAATGCGGGCACGGTACTCGCCCCCCTCGATACCATCCAGGCGGGGATCGACATGGCATACAGCAAATACTCCGCAGATATCGCGACTGTCAAGGTCGCCGTCGGCAGTTACGCTATAGCGGGAACCGTTGCTGTAATGAAAGAAAAGATTTCCTTGAAGGGCGGCTATTCCGCTTCCTTCATGAGCCGCAATTACACGACATACGAAACCGTGATGGAAGATACGCGCATTTCATTAGGCACAGATGTGGCCCCTCTGCCGTGCGTCGATTTCGCAGAAGAAATCACCTCTGCAACCGTCCTTGAAGGTTTCAGCATCAAACCTTCAGTTGGAGCCTTTGGCTCGGCCATTTATATCGCGGATGCATCGCCCGCGATTTCGTATTGCACAATATTTGGTAAAGGCCGGGGTAGCACTCCAAAACCGATTCGCCTATGCGGCATAGAAGTAGCGGGAGGAAGCCCTTCCATCCAGTATTGCACCGTGTTGCTTTCCTGGGATTGGTCCGCGGGAAACACTCTGCCTGCGGATACCATTGGCATCTATACATATGATTCCTCATCTGCGGTCATAGAGCACAATACTATCAGCGGTGGCTACGGCGCCGATACGTATGCCGTCAATGCAGGCGGATTGTCTGATACGATATCGCTCAACATAGTGACTGCCGGCAATGCCAACAATTCCACGGGTTCCTCCTACGGGATCTACTGTGACTGGTCAAGCCCGAACATTTCCGGGAATACGATAGACGCTGGATCGGGCATTTTTGGCGACCAGGTGGCGAACGCGTACGCGATATGGCTCGCTGTGGGTGCCAATCCATCAATCACCGGCAATGAAATCAGATGCAGCATAGCGGTGACCGGAGAGGACTACGCGATTTACGAGGCTTCAGCCGGTAGCGATCCATCCGCAGTCAGTTCCAACAGCTTCTCAAGTTATTATGGGCAGACCGGGGCGGTAAATCGCGGTTATTACTATGATTTTGGTGAGTCCACTCCAGAAATCAACGATCTAACGACGTCCGTTTCACTCTCTGCTACGAGCGACACGTTGGAATCATTCGGCAATACGACCTTTGACTGAGAACAACACCGCATT
>SPCK01000237.1 GCA_004525355.1 Spirochaetales bacterium | reverse complement strand
ATTTTTCGCGTATATGGGCCAGGAGCGCGCCATGGGCAAGCGGCCGAGCCTGTTTGAAAAGGACGCCGTGGACTGGGCATCGGGAGACGGTGATTTCGAGACCTGGTTCGGAACGGCTCACATGGCGACAAAAGCGCTCCGTGCCCGCGAGCTGCGCTTCTTTGCGAGAGAATTGGGCACCGGGGTAGTACTCGTCGGAAGGTCGGGCGGAAACAAACCGGTCGCCGCGCTCCTCAACCTGGATGGCCGCTCCGGCAAGGTCTCGCTTCCCGGTCCGATATCGGGGCGGGACGTACTGACCGGCAAACGCGTCGACCTCGAGGGTAGTATCGAGTTGCCGACCGAGCCGTTGCTGGTCGAGCTGGACTGATGACCGCTAATTGTGTCATGGCGATACTTTCAGCGTTCGCCATCAGGTAAGCGCCGGATCGGCCGTTACCTTTTTGATTTCCTCCAAAAAGCGGATGGCACGATGTTTTATACTCGTGTCGACGCTTCGGCTCAGGCTCAGGTTCTCAGCGGGGATGAAGCCGCCGGCCATGTGCCGGTGCCCGCCGCCGAAACCGATCCCGTCGACTATGGCGCGAACCAGGTCATTGGCCGGAATGGCCGCCGACAAGCTTCTCGTGGAGATCTTGATGCCGCTCGGGCGTATTGAAAAGGCAACGACTGCGTTGACTCCGGAAACCGAGACGACAATATCGCTGGCCGCGCCCAGGAGCAAGTCGTTGACGCTAGCCAGCCGAAGTAAGCCGATCTCGTCATATATCTCGACGGTCCTGAAGGCCTCGGAATACAGCGCCAGGTCCTCCACGGAGATCTCGTCCGTGGCCAAGTCGGTTGTATTGGAGTTTCCCTTCTGAGCGTCCACGAGCACCGCCCAGCAGCCTTGCCAGGCGATCGAGTCTGGTTTCTCCGGATGTGCTTTTTAGGAGAAGAAGGTCTCCAGGACCAGGTCGGCGGCGCCCAGCTGGGCCAGGCGCTTTTCATAGGCCCGGCCTTCGAAGGTGGGCAGCGGCCGGTCAAAGCCGGAGGGCGCCTTGGCCAGGTATTCTACTGAAAGCCTGGCCAAGGCCTCGGCCACGGTAAGGGAAGCACCGACGATGAGGAAGTGCTTCGGGCGGAAGAGGCGATTGACGGTTCTGGTAGCCGTAGCGATGTACTGCGCCGCCTGGCCCAGGACGTCATCTCCGGTAGCCGTTCCGTTGTCCATCGCCTCCGCCAGCTCCCCGAACAGCCAGTGGCCGCTTTCCCAGCTCTGGCGATCGAGCGCGGTTATATACGCCTCGAGACAGCCCCGGGCTCCGCAGGCGCAGGGTTCACCGTTGCGGTCTATGGCGATGTGGCCCGTTTCTATTGTCGTTCCGTCGGAGGCCAGGTAGATCCTCCCGCCGTCGACGAAGGCGCCGTTCACTCCGGAGCGGAGAAGGAACATGAAAACGGAGTCGTGCTTGCCCATCAGTCTGTAGCGGTATTCCGCCAGTGCTATGACTGAACAGTTGTTGTGCATGGAGACGGGTATCCCCAGCCTTGCCTCCAGCCTGGCAGCCATGGGATAGTCGCGCATACCGTTTATACGCGAGTAGAAGGCGATCTCCCTCGCGCGTACGTTGACCTGGCCGGGAGCGCCAATGCCGAGGCCGAGCACTCGTTCCTTGTCGACTCCGACGTTTGCCATAGCAGTCTCGGCCGCTTGAGCCACGATTTCCACGACGGCGTCCGCGTCCACTCCACGCGTCATTTGCTGGTCTTGGGAATAGAGGGTATCGCCGCAGAAATCGAACAGGCCTACGGATACCCGGTCCACCCAAAATTCCACGCCGAGCGTGAAGAGGAAGCCCGCTTTGACCGCGTAGCAGACGCGCGGCCGGCCCTTGCGCTCGCGTACCGAGTCACCCAGCGAAGGGGCAACCAGCGGACCGATGAAACCAGCGGTTTCGAGCGATGAGAAGATTCGGAATACCGATGGAGCTTTCAATCCGGTGGCCTGTACGGCTTCGGACTGGGAATAGCCACGAGAACCGGCTTCCCTGATGAGTCGAAGTACGAGTTTCTCGTTCCGTTCCCGGACATCGGATGCCCGGAGAGGATTGTCCTTGGGTGCCATGGCGCCTGCATTCTAGCGCATCGATGGGAGAGACGCAACGAGTTTGGGAATGAGCAATGACAGCCCGATATGGTTCTTTTGCTGCATCGTGTCATCAGTGACCTCCTTTTATGTCAAGATGTATCCGTTTGCCTCTACAATACGCTTCTGCCCAGATGGCTAGACAAGGCATCAGGGGGAAAAAAAGGGTAGCAGCCCGGAAACAAAAGCATGTATACTGATTGTTTCTATGAATCTTGTATCTCGATACAACTTGGACTACAATTTTTCCTAATAACGGTAAGGTGACTAGCTCGCCTGGTACGCCACCACTGATTTGAAATAATTCGGAGGTTCTTTAATGCGTCTGGAAGAAGTATCCGTCTCCTTGCCCGCGGTCATTTCGGTCGACGAGGAAAAATGCGTCAATTGCCATATGTGCATCGCGGTCTGTCCGGTCAAGTACTGCATCGACGGTTCCGGGGAAAAAGTCTCCATCAACGCTGACTTATGCATCGGGTGCGGCAGTTGCGTCCGTGCCTGTACCCAGAAAGCCCGATCGATCATGGATGATACCGAGGCCTTCCTGACCGCGGTGGACGCGGGCGAGAAGATCGTGGCCATCGCGGCGCCTGCCCTGGTGTCCAGCTTTCCCGGCCAGTACCGGCGATTCCTGGGCTGGCTCAAGAAACTCGGGGTTTCGGCCTGCTTCGACGTCAGCTTTGGCGCCGAGCTTACGGTCAAATCGTACCTTCATCACGTGGCAACGGCAAAACCGCCACTGGTAATAGCGCAACCCTGCCCGGCCATAGTCAGTTACATCGAGGTCTATCGTCCGGAGTTGCTGCGTTATCTCGCTCCAGCCGACAGCCCTATGCTGCATACCGTCAAGATGATCCAGGCATATTACCCCGACTACGCCGGGTACAAGGTACTGGTGGTATCGCCGTGCGCCGCCAAGAAGCGGGAGTTCCAGGAAACGGGGATCGGGGATTACAACGTAACCATCCGATCGTTCAAGGATATCCTCGAGAAAAGGAAGATCGATCTGGCGCAGCAACCCGAGGCCGACTTCGACAACCCGCCGGCAGAGCGAGCCGTCCTGTTCTCGTCGCCAGGCGGGCTCATGCGTACGGCTATCCGGGATGCACCCGGGCTACAATCCGGAATCCGCAAAATCGAAGGCGCCGATTTGATATATCGCTACCTGGATACACTCGCTGAATCTGTGGAGAAGGGTATCAATCCCCTGCTGATCGACTGCCTCAATTGCGAGTACGGCTGCAACGCGGGGCCGGGTACGCTCAACCAGGATAAATCGCCTGACGAAATCGAGCGGGCGATCGAGGAGCTGTCGAACGAGCGGCGCAGACGATATTCCGGCAAGGGAGGATCGGACCGGGTCGCAAGGAAAAAGGTAGCCAAAGTACTGTCAAAGTACTGGAAGCCAGGACAGTATATCCGCTCGTACGTCGATCGGGCGTCGAACTATGTCCTGCGCATGCCCACGGACGCACAGCTGAAGGAAATCTACGCGGCCATGCTCAAGGATGTCGAGGCCGACCATCTCAATTGCGCCGCTTGCGGATATAAATTATGCAAGGGCATGGCCATCGCGATCTTCAATGGCCTGAACAAGGAAGAGAACTGCCATTTGTACCGGTTACGGGTGATAGAGCGAGAGCAGGGCGTGGTCGACGGTTCGACGGTCCGGTTGCATGAAGAGATACTCAACGCTACCAGCAAGGTCGATATCATTACCAGAGCGCTCGAGAAGCTTCGTCAGCAATCGACGACACAATTCTCCGCCATAGAGGAATCGGCCGCGGCTGTCGAACAGATGATAGCGACGCTCGCAAACGCCTCGATCATAGCCTCCGGCAAGCGCAACCAGATCGAGCACCTGGTCGGTGCCGCGGAGAACGGACACCGCGATATGAACATGACGGCAGGCGCCATCAGAAAGGCTGCCGAGGGCGTGAGCGGCGTAGGCGACATGATCAAGGTGATCAACGACGTCGCGGACAGAACCAACCTGCTCGCCATGAACGCGGCGATCCAAGCTGCCCACGCGGGAAACGCCGGCAAGGGCTTCGCTGTCGTCGCGGCGGAAATACGCATGCTGGCGGAGGCGACGGGCGGCAACGCCGCGAATATCGCCACCTCGCTAGGCGCCATCAT
>SPCK01000030.1 GCA_004525355.1 Spirochaetales bacterium | reverse complement strand
GTGCCAAAGATAGCCGCCATCATGCTGGTTCTGGCGTTGTTGGCAGGCTGGATGTTCGCCACGCTGGGCGAGTACACGAAAGGCCTGTTCGCCCTCATACCGGAGATGACCGGGTGAGCGCCCACCGCAAATCCGGAAGGGGAGTCACGCGGTTGAAAGCGGCAGGGATTTATCGCGGAGGGCATTGGTGCTGAACGAGCTTGTCAACGGCGCCGACCTGTTGTTTCTCATAGCGGTCAGAATTCTGGCCATTATCGAGACGGCACCGCTGTTGTCCGGTGAAGGTGTTCCGCAAGCGGCCAAGGTGACGTTGGCGGGATTCGCCGCGGCAGCCATCTTTCCGTGGATGAAAGACGCCGGTTTTGTACCTCCGGATACGGCGGGCGCCTACGCGGCGGCTGTGGTGGGCGAGGCGATGATCGGCGTTATAATCGGCTTCTTCCTATCGGTCGTCTTTGCAGCCTTTATCACGGCCGGGCAGTTCTTCTCCCTTCAGATGGGTTTCGGGGCCTCGGAGACGTACGATCCTCTGGCTCAATCTGAAATTCCTATCATTGGGCAGTTCCTCAACCTGATCGCCATGTATATCTTCCTCAGCGTCAGCGGATTCCAGAAGATCTTTCTGATCGGTGTTCGGCAGAGTTTTATCTCTTTCAGGGCGGCAGATTTCTTTGTCAACCGGGAAGATTGGCTCGCCTATGTCTCAGGAGCCCTCGGGGCCATGTTCGCTGACGCACTGGTGCTTTCGTTCCCCATTTTCGGTACCTTGCTCCTGGTATCCGTCACCATGGGGTTGTTGTCCAAGGCGGCGCCCCAGATGAACCTGCTTACCGAGGGATTTCCCCTGGCTATCATTACAGCGTTCGTAGTCATGGCTACGGCAATGCCCTTCATGGTCGAGGCGTTTGCCGGCCTGGTCGAGACCGGTTTCCAGACCCTGGCCATGCTCATGTCCGGAGGCGGTTCGTGAAAGCGGTTTTGTCGAACGAACTGTCGCAGGTTCACCTCCAGTGGTTTGCCCCCGAGGATGAGGGCAAGACCGAAGATCCAACCGAATACAAGCTCCGCAAGGCACGCGAAGAGGGCCGTGTCGCCAAGAGCCAGGATTTGACTGGAGCGATCGGCCTTCTGTTTCCCGTACTGGCGCTGGCTATATTCGCACCCTGGATGCTCACCACACTTCGGGAAATGATACGTTGGTTCCTGACTGTCTCGGTCGAGCTCGATCCGATCACGGATGCCGGGTTGCTCGGACGCGTCTTCCTGTCGTATTTTACGCGCCTGGTAGTGCCCGTGGCGAGCGTGGCTGTCGTAGCGGCCATTTTTGGCAACGTTATGCAGGTCGGCTTCCTCTTTACTACCAAGCCGCTCAAGCCGGATCTCAAGCGCATAATCCCCAAATTCGGCCAGTACCTCAAGAAAACAGTGTTTTCCGGTGAAGGATTGTTCGGTCTGTCCAAGAATCTGTTCAAGATCGGAATCATCGTCGTCATCTCGTACCTAAACATTACCGCCGAGGTTCCCAAGTTGTCGCGCCTGTTCACCGCTACGGTTTGGACTTCGACGATACAGGTGTTTTCCGTCGCGTTGCGCATCGTCATTGAAGTTGCCATCCTGATGCTGGCCTTGGCCATACCGGATTACCTGTTCCAGAAACGGCAGTTCAAGAAGAATCTCAAGATGACAAAGCAGGAAGTAAAGGAAGAACACAAGATGTTCGAGGGCGATCCCAAGGTCAAGGGACGGCTCCGCGAGCGCATGCGCGAAATCCTGTCCAAGAACATGGCGATCAACGTGCCCAAAGCTGATGTTGTTGTTACAAATCCTACCCATTTCGCCGTCGCGATAGAGTATAATCCCCAAGTAGCAGCGGTTCCCACGGTTACCGCCAAGGGACAGGATGAGGTGGCTCTCAGGATCAAGGCCATAGCCAGGGACAACGGCGTGCCCATCATCGAGAACAAGCCGCTGGCCAGGGCCTTGTATGCGGCCGTGGATATCGGCGACCCGGTACCGGAAGAATATTACGCGGCCATAGCCAACGTGCTGGCTCATGTCGCCAAGATAGACAAACGACTTGCCGAGAAGCTTGCCAGCATGAGTGCATAATGCGTATATGGCTAGACGAAGACTTTAGGAGACGGGATGTCTGATTCCAGGCGAGTGCTTCGCGAAACATTTCTCACGAATATATCGGATTATGGCGTAGCCATCGGTGCCGTGTCCGTCGTACTCATGATTATCATTCCGCTGCCCACGGTTCTCCTGGATGCGCTCATGTCCATGAACCTGGCACTTGCCGTACTCATCCTACTCATCGTCCTGTACACGAAACGGGCCATAGAATTCTCCATTTTTCCGACGATGCTCCTGGTCACCACGATTTTCGGGCTTGCGCTGAACATCAGTTCTACCCGGCTTATTCTGACCAAGGGCGTGAAATTCGATGGAAAGATAGTCCGGGCCTTCAGCTCGTTTGTCGTCGGCGCAAGCGGGACCGAAGGTCTTGTCGTTGGATTCATCATTTTTATCGTGATTATAGCCGTCCAGGCCATCGTGATCACCAAGGGCGCGACCCGAATCGCTGAAGTGGCGGCGCGATTTACTCTTGACGGGTTACCGGTCAAGCAGATGGCGATAGAATCTGAATATAGCTCGGGTGCCATCTCCGAAGAAGAAGCCAGGCAGCGTAAGGATGATGTCCAGCGCGAGGTTGACTTTTTCGGGCAAATGGACGGCGCCAGTAAATTCGTTTCCGGAAACGTTACCGTCGGTATATTCATAAGCGTCGTCAATCTGATCGGCGGCTTTATCGTCGGCATGGCCATCCATGGCGAATCGTTTCAGACGGCTCTATCTACCTATTCCGCCCTGACCATCGGTGACGGATTGGTATCCCAACTCCCTGCCCTCATGGTTTCTACAGCCACGGGTATAATCGTAACGCGCGCCAACAGCCAGGGGACTTTCGGCGCTGATGTGACCAAGCAGTTCTCGCAGAACGCGAGGATTTACTGGGTCGGCGCCGGCGTGATGACTGCTATGGCTCTGTTGCCGGGCTTTCCCTGGTATGTCCTGCTTCCCATAGCGGCGGCGATGGGCCTGCTCGCCTGGCGCCTCTCCAAGCACCAGCTTCTGGAAGCGGACAAGGTAAGGCTCAAGGCCGCTGACGGGGCGGGCAAGAAATCCGAGTCGCCGCAGGAGCTGTCGCCGGTCGTTCCGCTGGATCCGATAAGCCTGGAACTCGGTTACGGGCTTATCCCGCTGGTGGACAAGGACAAGGGCGCGGAGCTCCTTGAGCGTGTCACCAGGATACGCAAGGAGAGCGCACTGGACATGGGCCTGGTCGTGCCCCGGATACGCATCATCGACAATATGCACCTGGAGCCCTCCGAATATTGCTTCAAGATACGGGGTGTCGAAGTCGGCCGCGGCATCATTCGGCTTGGATACTACCTGGCTATCAACCCCGGGGGAGTGACCGAAGAAGTCCAGGGCGAAAAGACCAAGGATCCTGCCTTCGGGCTGCCGGCAGTGTGGATTTCGGAATCGATCCGCGACAAGGCGGAACGGGCAGGGTATACCGTGGTGGACGCGCCGAGCATCGTAGCGACCCACCTCACGGAAATCATCAAGCGCTACGCGGCCGAGATCTTGGGTCGCCAGGAAGTACAGGGCATGATGGACGCCCTACGCAAAGATTATCCGGTAGTGGTCGACGAGGTGCAGAAGGCCCTTTCCCTCGGCGAGCTGCAGAAAGTCCTGCAGGGGCTTCTCCGGGAACAAGTCTCCATCCGCAACCTGGTTGCCATCCTGGAAACCCTGGCCGACTATGCGGGGGTCACCAAGGACGTCGGTTTCCTGGTCGAGAAAGCCCGACAGGCTCTCGGGCGCCAGATATGCCTGCAATTTGCCGACCAGGATAAGACCATCCGGGTTCTTACCATCGAGCCGGGACTTGAACAGAAAATCATAGATTGCAGGGTAGATACGCCTGCGGGCCCCTTGGCCGCCCTGGAGCCTACTACCCAGCGCCAATGGATAAAATCATTGACAATTGCGGTTACTGCGGTTCAGAAACAGGGATTGTTTCCCCTGATCCTCTGTTCGGAAGCAGCTCGCGCCCTGGTCAAGTCAAGCACGGAACGGGAGATTCCCGACCTCGTGGTACTCTCGGTTCCGGAAATAGCCGCTGATGTCCAGGTGGAGGCCGTCGGCGAAATAAAGGTAGAAGGATAAAGGATGCAGTATTTGGTTGAGCAAGGATCCACCCATCGGGAAGTGCTGGAGAAGGTTCGCGCGCGATACGGCGACGCGGCGCAGGTCTTGAGCCACAGAACCGTACGAACGGGCGGCTTTCTGGGTTTTTTTGCCCGTGAGGGCGTCGAGATAACCTTCTACGTCAAGGATGACTCGCTTCGCGAAACCGATAAAAAACGCGTCGATGTCGAGGACGAAAAACGCCGGTTACTTGAGCGCATCAACCAGGATCGGGCTATCCAGGAAGTACTCTCCGAAGTAAGGGAACTCAAGGAGATCGTCGCGGAAAACGGCCCTCGGGTTACGACTTCCGACGGCGATCACCCGACGTTGTCGGAACTGGATTCACGCCTGGAATACAACGATTTTTCTTCTTCATATCGCGCGGAGCTATTATCCAGGGCGCGTTCTGAATTTTCTCTTGACGAACTGGAAGACTACGAGAAGGTCGAGGAGACCCTGCTCGAGTGGATAGGCGACCGCATCGTCCTGGTGCAGGAAAACAAGGCGGTTAAACCACGCGTAATCGTCCTGGTCGGCCCGACGGGGGTGGGCAAGACGACTACGATCGCCAAGCTGGCAGCGATTCATAACCTTGGGATGGCAGGCCTGCAGGCTCAGGACGTGCGGATGATCACGATAGACACGTTCCGGATCGGTGCACTTCAGCAGATAGAGAAATACGCTTCCATCATGCGCCTGCCCGTATCATCCGTGGAGACTGCCCAGGATCTTCGCGCTACCATCGCCATGTACCGCGACACGGACCTCATCCTCGTCGATACGATAGGAAAGAGCCCGAGAGACGCCGTTCGATTGGCCGAGATGCAGCAAATACTCGATGCCTGCGGGCCGAACGCAGAGGTATACCTGGCCGTGTCCGCAACTACCAAGACCCAGGATATGATGGATATTTTCAGGCAGTTCGAGCCGTTCCGGTACCGGGGCGTGGTCATCACCAAGATGGACGAAACCGGCCGTGTGGGCAATGTGCTGTCTGCCCTTGCAGAGAAGGACAAACCCGTAGCCTGGCTTACCGACGGGCAGAAGGTTCCCATGGACATCGAGAGGGCGCATCCGCTCCGTTTTCTCATGAATCTCGAAGGTTTTAGGCCAAATCGACCGAAATTAGAAGATAGATACGGCGCAATAGCCGAGCGTACTCGCGCATAGCGAAAACGATGGGACCCGGCATCCAATTGCCTGGGTACCCCGCATGGAGAGAACCGATATGGAAGATCAAGCCCAGAAACTTCGCGAGTTGATGAAAACCAAACCACAAGGGCAGCAAGTGGTCAAGAAGACCCGGGTGATAACCGTGGCAAGCGGCAAGGGCGGTGTCGGCAAGACCAACTTGGCTGTCAACATGGCCATCGCCTATGCGCGTTTGGGCAAGCGCGTCGTGGTCATGGACGCGGACCTCGGCTTGGCCAACGTGAACATCATGCTCAACATGATACCCAAATACAATCTTTACCACGTGATCCGCAAACAAAAGTCCATGCGGGAAATACTCCTTGATACCGAGTACGGCATCCAGATCCTCGCTGGAGCGTCTGGCTTTTCCAAGATAGCCAATCTATCCGAGGAAGAGCGCCAGAGCTTCATTACCGAGCTGTATAGTCTGTCCAATGCGGACATCATCATCATCGATACCAGCGCCGGTGTATCCAGCAATGTCCTGTCATTCGTCGCGGCCGCCGATGATGCCGTCATCGTAACTACTCCCGAGCCAACGGCCATCACCGACGCCTACGGTATAATCAAGATCATCGCCACCGAGGTGGAAAACCTGAATATCGGGTTGAAATTGGTCGTCAATCGCGTAAAGAACGTTACCGAGGGCCGGAAAGTTGCCGAGCGCATCATCAATATCTCAGGTCAATTCCTCAACCTCAAGGTGGAATACCTGGGCTGTATCTATGATGACCCGGTGGTTCAGGCATCGGTGCTCAGACAGCGCCCCTTTTTGGTCCAGGATCCGAAGTGCAAGGCTTCGATTTCGGTGCAGCATCTGGTCGGGCGTCTTGAAAAGACCGATTTCAACGGCGACCGCGGTTTGGGCCGCATGATACGCAAGCTCTTCGGCAAGGAATGAGGAGCCCGCCAGTCCCGACCGGACGGCTCACAAGTCTGCCCGCCGGATGATCCGGACAATCGGGCGAGCCACTTGAACCGGCCATTGAATGCGCTATGCGCGAATATCCGTTACTGCTTTCAAAAAGCAGGCCAAGCTTGACGAGTCAGCCGCTTATGCCTTACTCTTTCACGATATGGGAGGGATAGGATCGGCGGATCCTGGCGTACGTGTATCCGCCGGGGCTGGGCTTAGCGCCTTTGCCCTTTCCGCTATCGTCGCTATCTTCTCTAATGTGTCCCTGGGGATGATCCTCCTCAGGGCCTCGGCGTCTGGCGTGGCCTTCACCCTTCTGACCTATAGCGCTTTTTCCCTGATCAGGCGATTCATGCCCGAACTACTTGAAAGCGGCAGGCCACCAGAGCGTCGGAGTGAAGACTCTACAGGAACCATGGTGAACATCGTCCTGCCTGGTGGTTACGAACCTTCCGGGGAACCCCGCGACGAGGATGAGGATGCCGAGGACGTCGTGGCGATCGCCGAGGATGACGATCAAGCGGCGACCGTCGATGGGGAATCGGCCATGGTTTCGAACGTGTCCGAACAAGACACGATGGATGATATGGGCTCCATTGAAAATGAGGTGCAGGGCATTCGCTCCGAGACTCTGCTACCGGAGGATGGGCAATACGGCAGACCCATGGGAAAGGCCGCAAGACCATCTGTCGCGCTCGATGAACTGGACGTACTGCCCGATCTGGACAGTCTGTCGGATTCTTTTGTTTTGGAATCCCATGAAGCGGACTTCGGTGACGTTCCTTCGGCGGAAATGTCCTCCAACGATGGCGTTTCCGGTGGGTCCGACAAGGGAGACCCGGCGCTGATGGCCAAGGCCGTGCAGACTTTGTTGCGCAGGGACCAGAAAGGGTAAAAATAGATGAACAACCCCCTCCTGGAGCATCACACAGAAGAGGAGCTCTGGGTCGCGTATAAAAAGAAGAAGGATCCCCTCATCCGAGAGTCATTCATTAAACAATACGCTCCCTTGGTCAAATACGTCGCCGGCAAGGTCGCCGCCAACATGCCTCAGTCAGTCGAGTTCGATGACCTTGTAGGATTTGGTGTGTTCGGCCTGATAGATGCCATCGACAAATTCGATCCGGAGAAGAACGTCAAGTTCAAAACCTATGCAGTTACCCGTATCCGCGGAGCTATTTTTGACGAGCTGCGGAGTATCGACTGGGTTCCCCGTTCAGTCAGGCAGAAATCCAGGGAGATCGAGGATGCGATCCTCGAGGTCGAGGCGAAACTTGGACGACCCGCGACGGACTCGGAAATAGCCGAATCCATGGGGCTCACGGAGGATGAGTTTTCCAAGACCATGCTCAAGGTCTCGGGGACGTCCATAATGTCACTCAGCGATATCTGGTATTCGGCTGACGAGAGCGAAAAGATCACCATCGGGGACAGCATAGAGAGTCCGACGAGCCTGAATCCCGACGCCATCATGGAACGCGAAGAAATAAAGCGCGTCATCGTTCAATCGATCCAAGATTTGCCGGACAAGGAAAAGAAGGTTCTCGTACTCTACTACTACGAGGATCTTACGCTCAAGGAGATAGGCAAGGTTCTCGAGGTAACCGAGTCGCGGGTCAGCCAATTACACACGAAGGCCATTCTTCGCCTGCGCGCCAAGTTGACCAACTACCGGAAAGGTATCGTCTGACATGGCCGAGCGCATAGGCTTGGAGGCAGTAAGAGAGCTCATGCGCCGGTACCTTGACGAGGACGGCGAGAAGCGATCCATTATCGCCGAGGGGCCAAGCTTGGATGAAGCGCTCAGGAGCGCTGCAGTTCAACTTGATTGCTCCGTATCCCGACTTGAGTATGAAGTGCTTGAAAAAGGAAACAACGGCATCGCGGGGTTTGGTAAAAAACCTTGGCGCGTCAACGCGTACGAGACATCCTCAAAGAAAAAAGTGGAAATCAAGCAAGAAGAGCATTTCGAGGTTGATATAAACATTCCATCCGACGTGCAGGCCGTGCAGAAGGACAAAGATGGCATGGCCTATGTTCGTCTTTCCTCCGAAGGCGCCCTGCTCAAGGTCACTCCACCGGTCGGGAGGGGTAAGCGCGCGACCGAACGGCAGGCCATGGACAAGCTCCATATCAGGGCCGTCCATGGGTTCAATGAAGATGCCGTGCGGGACACTGTAAAGGCAGCGGTGGGAGAATGGATGAATGTCGGGGATTTCATCGCCAATCCTGCCGCTGACGCCCTGTTGACCGTAGACGTCGGGGCGCAGGAAATGGAATCTTACGTGATTCTCACGCCGCCCCAACCGGGAGGCTGCGACTTGTCAAAGGATATTCTCCTTGCCTACCTGCGAAATAACAAGGTTGTATTCGGGGTTCTCGAAGAAACCATACAGAACCTGGAAGATGATCCGATCTACAAGATACCGGTTATGGTCGCCCAAGGGCAGAAGCCGCAGAACGGCGAGGACGCCCGTATCCACTACCTGTTCGAGACTGATCGCTCCAAGTTGCATATAGAAGAAAAGAACGGCAAGATCGATTACAAGGAACTTCATCTTGTACAGAACGTGGTGGAGGGCCAGGTTCTGGCCAGGAAGGTCCCCGCAAAACAGGGTATACCCGGGCGCACCGTTACGGGCAAGATGCTTCCGTCGCGCAACGGCAAAGACATCCCCTTGCCGCTGGGCAAGAACGTACGAGCCGGCGAAGATGGCCTGACGATAATAGCCCAAGTAAACGGCGAGGCAACCTATATTGCCGACAAGATCAACGTTGAAACTGTTTATTCAATCAACGGGAATATCGACCTGAAGACCGGGAACCAGTTCTTTCTGGGTACTATTATCATCAACGGAAACGTCGAGGATGGCTTCTCGGTCAAGGCCACCGGCAATATTGAGGTGCGCGGCAACGTAGGCAAGGCCGAACTCAGCGCCGAAGGCGATATAATCATTCACCAGGGCATTGCCGGAAAGGGATCCGGCACGGTTACCGCCGGCAAGAATGTCTGGGCCAAGTTCATAGAGAACGCCATAATCTTTGCGGGCGATAGCGTCATCGCCACGCAGAGCATGGTCAATTCCGAGATCACCGCCGACAGGCGAATCGTCTGCTCGGGTGGCAAGCACGCGGCAATCATCGGCGGGCGGTATCGCGCTTGCGAAGAAATCAACGCCAAGACCATCGGTTCATCTTCGGGAGGCGCCGAGACGATTCTGGAGGTAGGCAACGACCCGAAGAGCAAATCCAGGATGGACGAGCTTGACAACAAAATGCGCTTGCTTGGAAAGCAATTAGATGAGCTGGACAAGAATATTACGACTCTTGAGGAGATGAGGAAACAGCGAAAGGTCCTACCGGAAGACAAGGAAGCTATCTTGGACGAGCTGATACACAAGCGAGATGAAGCCTTAGCTGAAACGCAGTCGTTGAAATCTGAATATGACGGGCTCCAGACCTACCTGAACAACCTGAAAGTCCGGGGAAAGGTGAGTGTGTCCGGAAAGATTTTCCCCGGAGCCAAGATTGCCATCAAGGATATTCGAGAGGAGATCAAGAACGAGTATAAGGGCTTGACCTTCTACCTCGAAAACATGTTGATCAAGACCACCAAGTACGAAGAACTCGAGGACGAAACCTTGAAGAAGGGGCCCCCCGATGCCTATAAAACCGATTGACCTGCAGACTCTGTTTGCCCAGCTCGAACAGGTCGGGCGTCAACAGTCGGCTGAAAAACAAGGAGCCGCGCTCCATCAATCGCTACACGGCGCCGCGCTTCAGAGGAAGGAAGACGAGTCGGCACGTTCTGTCAAAGCGGTTGAGGATGATCAAAAAGGGACTGAAGCCGTCAAGGATGAAAGCGAGGGTGGCGCCCGGCAGCGCGGATCGGAAGGCCGTGGCGAAAAACCCGACGAGGAAGACTCACCCAAGGAGACGGTCAAGGATCCCGCTCTGGGCGGCCATGTCGATATTTCGGGGTAGTCATGAATACGTTTGTTTTATCCCTTGTCATGCAGGCGCTCTTGTGCGTACTCGTGGTCATCTGGGTACGAGTACGGCTCAGGCGTTTTCTTGACTCCGATGAAACCGTCGACCGCGCCCGAAAGGATGTGGCGTCCCTACTCGTCGAGCTGGACGGCACCACGGATCGCAATGTAACGATACTCGAGGCAAAATTATCCGAGCTCAAGGATATGGTCGCCGATGCGGATCGACGGATCGCGCTCCTGGCTCGGGACAAGCCCAAAGGTTCAGCTCCTCCCGTCTCGTATGACAGGCACGGCAAGGCTACACACCAGCCTGGCGCCGTCCGACCCCTTGCCCAGGAAACTCCTTCACAAGCGGGCGGTATTTCAGACGGTTTGGGAGAGCAGGCTGCCATTTCCGAACCAGGCGACCAGCGCCGGAGGGGCACGTCCGATTATGCCTATTCAGCGACGCCTCCCCCGGCTACCTCGGCCCGGCACACTCCTGGGGAAGAAGATGTGGACAGGGACTCGCCACCGGTTCCGTTCATTCGGTTTTCCTCCAAGCCCATACCGGTCGAAGAACCCTTTCCCGACAGGGTGATGTACCTGTTTCGGAAGGGCATGTCCGTTGACATGATCGCCACTAACCTTGGCGCGAATGCGTCTGAGGTGGAGATCGTTATCGCCATGGAGGAGGGCCGGAATCGCAGGCCCGAGGGCGCGTAGCGTTAACTGCGTCGCGGGACTCGATTTCGGAACGACCCAATACACTTTGTTCATGGATGGATGGCGATCAGCCTGTCATCATCCCGAATGCATGGGGTAAGCGCTCAACGCCATCCGCCTTTGCCGCCGCGGAAAACGGTGCATTGCTTGTCGGATCCTCGGCGAGGAACCACGCTCGGGCGAATCCCTGAGCAGCACTTTTTGGCGCATAGCGCTTCCTTGGAAAACCGGGCAGGTAATTCTGAACGGCATGGAGTGCGATCCCGAGGATCTTACGGCCGCGATTCTCTCCAAGGTCAAGGCCGATACCGAACGGTATCTGGGTTTCGACGTGAACGAGGCAGTGATAACGATTGCGGTCAGGTTTTCCGCCCCCCAGCTCCGCCCGGTCAGGGAAGCAGCGCACATGGCCGACCTTGAGGCGCTGCGGGTCATGAACGAACCTACGGCTGCCGCGCTCGCCTGTGCTTGATCGGCGGCATGGACTTGGACCTCGTCCCAATGCTTGCCGATCTGTGCGAGAAAGCGAAGATCGAATTATCCTCCCGGCTGTAAGCC
>SPCK01000404.1 GCA_004525355.1 Spirochaetales bacterium | reverse complement strand
TACAAAGAGAAGAAACTGGCGGCCTGAGTACTGCAACGTGTTTGAAACTGCGAAGGTGGATCATCGCGATCCGCCTTCGCGACGAATCCGGTATAGACTTCGTGAAGGGCTTCGACCTGAAGCCCTTCTTTTTTTCATCGTCGCTGATGCCCGTGGAGGAGCTACATGACCGTGCTCGGTGGCAAAATACGCAAGGCGTTCGAGATCCTTAGACAGATCAACCGAGAACGGGCTACTGCCATGATCGAATTTGAACTGAAGGATCTGGAAAATATATTTACGCTGCTCATCCTGGGTGGATTCGTGGGTATGCCCTCTCCGCCGGCGCCTATCGCCATGGAGTTGCTCCCATTGCTCGAACGCGAAGTGTCGATTATGATGTCGCGTTCTGATTTCGCCCAGGATCCGCTCGGAGCTCTTATGGGCATCCTTGAAGTCGATTAACAGCGTGCTGGCAAAGTCGGTTATTTAACCAGCACCCTTCGCATTTGCTACATTGACGTAGCTGCTGATAAACTGCTTCCATGGTTTGCCAGCAGCCTTCAAAGACAGGTGGAAACCAATGCTTTCCAATGCTTTTTTTCTGGGCAAGGGCGGCGTGGGCAAGACGACCATGTCGGCGGCTTTCGGGCTGGAACTGTCGCGCTCCGGGATGCGCGTCCTCGTCGCCTCGCTTGACCCAGCCCATAATCTGGGAGACGTGTATGGCGCCAAGCTCGAAGACGCGCCCAGGCAGGTCGAGCCCAGGCTGTTCGCGCTTGAAGTGGATCTCGGGAGCTGGGTGGAACGCTATCTCAAGGAGAGCATGGAAGAACTGAAGACCACCTATTCCTATGCGGCCACCATGAATCTTGACTCGTTCTTCGATATCATGAAATATTCACCGGGTACCGAAGAATACGCGGTACTGTGGGCCATTGAGCATATCCATTGCGACCTGTCGTCCGGCTATGACGTGGTCGTCTACGATACCCCGCCAACCGCATTGTCGCTCAGGTTCCTGGCCATGCCAACCATTTCAAACCTCTGGATCGCCGAATTGTCCAAGTTGCGGGAGCGCATTCTCAGCAAGCGCCAATCCATTACCAGAATCAATCCTGCTTCGCCCGTGGCATCGAGTTGCGTCGACAAGAAGGATGACAAGGTCTATGGTCGGCTCAGCTCGATCAGGAAACGGCTTGCGGGGCTTTCGGCGCTTTTCAGTGCAGAGAGTTATGTTGCGGTAGTATTGAATCCCGATGTATTATCGGTATCGGAGGCTCTTCGCATCAAGGACGAGCTGGATCGTATCGATATCCCGCTTTCCGGGTTGTGCCTGAACAAGCGCGGGGTCTCGGCGGCGGAATGGTCCCTTGACCCGCGCCTGGCGGCATCGCCGGTATTCGATTTCAATTTTCTGTCCGGAGGTCTGCACAATCGCGAAGACCTTCGTAGTCTCAACACGGAGAAGCTCGTGGCGGATTTCATGGCCACGGGCAAAAAAGGAACATCATGAATCCATATGCGCTTGTCGCGCTCATCATATTGGCGGTTGCAGCCACTGCGCAGTATTTCCTCGGTACGAGAAAAAATCGCTGGATCGTCTCGACCATGTCAAAGGGACTGGAAGAAATCCTGAGGCCGACGGCTACCAATTACGTCAATATCGGTGGGTCGATAGGATATAATTTTTCGTATGCGCTTTCAGGAACCTGGTCGCGCGCAAAAGGAACCTATACGGTCAATGCCCGTAATTCGCTCCTATACCTGCCAATTTCCCTGTTGATGGGCGTTCGCGACAGGTTCTTCATCAATATATTCACGAAAAAAAACATCAAGGGCGAGGCTCATCTGGTAGCGGCCTCCTGGCTTCGGCGGGCCAATATCGACGGAGCGGACTCGATGCACCGGCGTGACGTCGATGTGGGCGGGAAGCAATTCGTGCTACTCTGGAAGGGTGCTGATCTCTCCTCGGAGCTGGAAAAACTACTCAACTCACTCGTGGATCCCGCCCGGCTCAGGCATTTCTGCGCGTACCCAGGGACCAAGACGTTTTTCGTCAATTCGACGCCAAAGCTGGGCAACGTAAAAGAAGATCTGGCAATCATCGTCAAGAAGCTTCCGGACTTCATCGAGCGGGGAAAGGACAAGTGATGGATCTGGACATGTCCGTAAGGGTAAAATTCGACGCGATTCTCGAGCGCGTGAAAGAGCCGCAATCGGAATTGAGCCTGGCTGAGCTTGGGCTCGTATCAAAGATGACCTATTTCGCGAACGACAGGACGATCATTGCCTATATGAACTTTGCCGATACATCGCCGGCGGCATGTCCTGCCTGCTACGCCATAGACGACTTGGTCAAGCAGTCGATCGCGCGGGACCTGCGCGACGCCATTCTCGTCGATTTTCCCGGCTGGACCGTGGAAATCAAATGATGCGCCTTTCCTTTCCTGGTTTAATACGGCTGACCCGATTCCGCTTGAATATATACGCCAGATTACCGGGGTACGGGGAATCGTATCGGCGCTGTCCAAACTTGCTCCAGGCGTGGACTGGCCCGAAAGCGAGGTAGGCGCGCTTCGTGATCGCATCGAATCCGCCGGTATGGAGTTCAGGGTCGTGGAATCGATTCCCGTCCACGAGGATATCAAGCTTGGTGGACCGGGAC
>SPCK01000136.1 GCA_004525355.1 Spirochaetales bacterium | reverse complement strand
GCGCTGCACGCCAATCCGTGCGACTTGGGTCACGATACGGACAAGATCTATATAAAGCACCACCCAACAAAATCGATCAGCTTCTCGGCGATGGCAGTGGGCTACGCGCTGCCCAACGGCAACAGTATCGGAGGCCCGCTCATCGGCGTGGGCAGGTACATCGCCCAGGGTCTGTCCAACCTGGACAAGGAAACCGGCGAAGGAAGCCCCGCCTTGGACTGGACTTTCGGCGCACATGGCATGATAGTGGAGGTCAACGAGGAAACCGGTGAATACCGCGTCCTCAAGGTGGCAAGCGTCTATGACGTCGGGAGGGCCGTCAACCCCGACATCGTACGAGGACAAGCCATCGGTGGCATGATCCAGGGACTCGGAACGGCGATCTGCGAGGGCTACATCTACGATCAACAGGGTCGGCTCCTCAACCCGTCGTTCACCGACAACAAGATACCCACATCCAAGGATCTGCCGATGGAAATCGAGTGCGCGGTAGTGGAGACGCCCCAAATAGACGGACCATACGGCGCCCGCGGCGTTGGCGAGCATTCGATGATATCGGTAGCGCCCGCGCTGGGCAACGCGATACAGAAGGCTACCGGAGCGGAGATCACGCACATGCCGATGCGCTTCGAGGACGTGTGGCGCGCCATCCGCAAGAAGGAACCGATAGATAACTGGATTACCAAATCGCCGGTCGGCTCGTGCCGCTCCGCTCCGGAGCTACGCAAGCACATATGATTCAACGAGGCGTTGCATTCGTGGGCCTCGTAAGAATACAGGGCAGTACTGAGCTTGCTCAGCACTGCTTCAATCTCTATTTAGGAGGACTATATGGCTGATTCCTTGAATGAACCGATTACTGGTAAAACCATTGTACTCGGGTTGCAGCACACCTTCGTCATGTTTGGTGCGACTGTACTCGTGCCACTTCTGACTGGGCTCGATGTTGGAGTAACCCTCTTCGCAGCAGGCGTTGGAACCCTTATTTTCCATGTTGTCACCAAGTTCAAGGTACCGGTATTTCTAGGCAGTTCTTTCGCCTTCCTTCCGGCCTTGTTTGTAATAGGTGGTGGCACCGGTGCGGGTTTGGGCATGCCCTATGCCTTGGGCGGCATTTTCATAGCCGGCTTGGTCTATGTTGTCGTATCCATCATCTTCACCTTCGTCAACTCAGACTTGTTGCATAAAATCCTGCCACCACACGTAACCGGTCCAGTCATTATCCTGATCGGTGTAATCCTGGCACCGGTGGCTATTCTGAACAGTGTCGATGGTTATGTCGGTGCCGTCGCAGGCAAAATTGGCATCATGGGTTCTTGGTCGATTGCCATCTTCACCTTTATCGTGGCTATCGTCGTGAAAATTGGTTTCGCAAAATTGGGTCTAAAATTCCTCTCTCTCCTGCCTGTACTGTTTGCCATCATTGCTGGCTACATTCTGGCCGTAATCCTCGGAGTCGTGAATTTCAGCGGTGTATCATCAGCTGCCTGGTTTGGTCTCCCCAACTTCACCCTGCCCAAGTTCTCCTTCGTAGCAATCAGCTTCACGGTACCCATCGCTATTGTTACGATGGTAGAGCACTTTGGTGACATCCTGGCTATCGGCAATGTGACCAAGCGTGACTTCATCAAGGATCCGGGCATCAACCGCACTCTGCTTGGTGACGGCATTGCCACTTCATTCTCTGCGCTCATTGGCGGCCCAGCCAACACAACCTATTCGGAAAACACCGGCGCTGTGGCGCTTACAGGCGTGTTCAATCCCTGGGTCATGCGCATCGCCGCAATTTTCGCTATCCTGCTCGCAATGATCCCGAAATTCTCCGCCCTTATCCTGACGGTACCCGCTCCGGTCATCGGCGGTATTTCCATCCTGCTCTTCGGCATGATCTCGTCAATCGGAGTAAAAAATATGGTGGATGCCAGGGTCAACTTGGATGATCCCAAGAAGCTGATGATCGTCGCAGCTATGCTGGTCCTCGGCTTGGGCACCGGCTCCGTTGGTCAGCTGGCACAGTTCCTTCCGGCTGATTCTTCGGCTCTTTCGGCTCAGGCCATCGCTCTTGGACCATTCTCGCTCGGAGGCCTTGGCCTTGCAGCTATCGTCGGCGTCGTAATGAACCTGATCCTCCGCCCCAAGGACGACACATTGGCGAAATGAAAACCGATTGCCATCGGTAGATGACAAGCCCTTGTATCAAGGGCTTGTCGGAACTCCTGGCCGCCCGCAAGGGCGGCCGATTTTTCTGGAAGGAAACCGAGTGAATTCCCTTGTCGGATACCTGATTCCTCCTTATCCGTGGTCAGGCATCGTTGTCGGCGTGTCAGACAAAGCTGTCTCGATTCTGCATCCCGATACAGCCCTTGTTTCCATCGTCCGCGAGCCCGCTTTCATGGAGGCTCGGGCGCTCATGCCGAAAATCGGATGGCAAGACTTTGCACGGTCGGCGGACCGTGCCCTCGAAGCTCCTGCACCAGGCGGTACAACCGCGTCCTGGGACGGAACATTTCTCGCGCTGCGCTCGGGCGCGGCTCTATGCTTTTCAGAATCGTTATCTTGGAATCCCAAGCTTTCCCTCGCGCAGGCCGCAGCCAGATTGGCGTCCAGCGCTGTGAGTAGCGCTGAATCGGCGTCAGCATTGATAGGCGCTACCATTCTTCAAGCCCATGCGGACGGCCGCCCGGCCCTGGGCATATACGGCGACGGACCATTCGCCTCCGGTTTCAGGCGATTGGCTGGATACACTTCCTTCCCGGCCAATCTTGTCGGCTTCGGAACCGGCTTGACCCCGGCGGGAGATGATTGGCTGGCCGGATTTCTTGTGGCGGCCGACCTTGTCTCAGGCGGTCCGGGCATAGCGACGGATTACATCAGGCGCTCGATACGAGCAAGCCTCGATCGTACGACCGCGGCTGGGCGGTCCCTGCTCCTCGGAGCCCTGGACGGAAGTCCACCGGCCTACCTGGTCGAACTAGCCGTGAAAACCGCTGATCTCGCGGTTCCTGGCGAAGAGCCACTCGGCCATGACGCGAAAGAACACCTGCGCATGTCCGTCACCGCCGCGTTGAAACACGGGGCCACCTCTGGTGAGGACGCGTTACTCGGCTTCATAGCTGGATTGCATACCGGCGTCCCCCTGGCTTTTAACAGGAGCCTCAATACTTTCACCTCGGTAGTCGAGGTGTTATAATCAAAAACTCAGGTGGTACAATGAAAAGAATAACGGTTCGAAAAGATTCCTATTACGACTCGGTATTCCTGATGCTCGCAACGCGCGAGCTGAAAAAAATGCAAGGCGTACTGGAAGCCGTAGTCGCAATGGCTACGCCAATGAACGTCGACCTGCTCGGCGACATGGGATTCGACAAGTCGGAGCTCGCCGCCCTGACTCCCAATGACCTCGTCGTCGCCATAGATGCAAATGACGAAAAGATCCTGGACGCATCCCTCACGGAAGCCTTCGCAGCCTTGAAGCGAAAAGCCGCGACATCGGATGAGGCAGGTCTCGTAAGAACAGGTTCCCTGTCAGCCGCCCTCAAGATTGATCCGAAAGCCATGCTGGCCATAATCTCGGTTCCCGGGGCCTATGCCGCTCGCGAAGCTCGAAAGGCCCTCGAGGCGGGGTTGCACGTCATGTTGTTCTCCGACAACGTAAGCCTTGACGATGAGATCGCCCTCAAGAAGCTGGCGGTATCCAAAGGTCTCTTGATGATGGGTCCCGATTGCGGTACCGCCATCATCAACGGCAA
This sequence comes from Spirochaetales bacterium, assembly GCA_004525355.1. Taxonomy (GTDB): domain Bacteria; phylum Spirochaetota; class Spirochaetia; order Treponematales; family UBA12059; genus UBA5200. The sequence goes on along the minus strand of SPCK01000136.1, from coordinate 2,577 downwards.
GCCCTTATGCTTCGCCAACGTCGTAAGGCGCGGACCCGTCGGCGTCGTCGCCGCATCGGGCACGGGACTTCAGGAAGTTACCAGCCTCCTTGACCACTATGGAACGGGCATTACCCAGGCCATAGGCACCGGCGGTCGCGACCTCAAGAATGCCGCCGTGGGAGGCAGGACCAGCCTTCTGGCAATAGAAGCCTTGGCCACCGACCCCGCGACCAAAGTGATCGTCGTGGTCAGCAAACCGCCTGCGCCGGAAGTCGCCGCCAAGGTCGTCGCCGCACTGAAAGCCAGCGGCAAGCCAGCCGTGGCCCACTTCCTTGGCCTGCCTCCCGGAAAAGATGAACCCTTGCTCGCCTATGCCTCCGATCTCGAGGAAACGGCGCTGCTGGCCGCCCGGTTCGCCGAGGGCGACACGAACAGCTTCGATGCGCGGGCCAACCTCGCGGACGACTCAGGCAACGACCGGTACAACAGGCCAGCTCCCGCGCAAATCAGAACTATTGCAGATCATGAAGCCAGGCGGCTTGGCCCGGGCCAGAAATACCTGCGCGGTCTCTATACCGGCGGAACGCTGACCGACGAGTCCCTGTTCATCGCGCATCGCGAACTGGGTGGAGTATTCTCCAACAATCAAACCGATCCTGCATGGGTCCCCGCCGACCCGCGCGTTTCCACCGGCCATACGATCGTCGACCTCGGCGATGACACGTTCACCGCAGGCAAGCCGCATCCCATGATCGATCCAGCCGCTCGCGCCGAAAGAATCGCGCAGGAAGGAGCCGATCCGGAGACTGCGGTCATTCTCCTCGACGTCGTCCTGGGGCATGGCTCGCATGCCGATCCGGCGGGAGCCTGCGTTGAATCCGTACGCAAGGCGCGCGCTTTGGCCGAGTCTCGCGGCGGCTACCTGCCTGTAATCGCCTCGGTCACCGGCACCTACGCCGACCCGCAAGGCTATGCCGCGCAGGTCGCCACGCTCGAAGCCGAGGGCGTCGTCGTCATGCCCTCCAACGTCCGGGCGGCGATCCTTGCCATCGAAATCGCCAAACGAGCCCAGGGAGGTCGCGCATGAACGCCGCCAAGATAGTCGATTTATTTTCCTCCGAACTCAGGGCGATAAACCTGGGGTTGGAATCCTTCGCGCAAACCCTGATACAGGAAGGCGCCAAGGCCGTTCAAGTCGACTGGCGGCCGCCGGCCGGCGGCGACGCCAAGGCGATAGCCGCCCTGGACGCATTGGCCGCAGGAACGACAGTTGACATCGAAAAAGCCAACGACGAGGCAATCAGGCGTATCCAGTCCGCAAAGCCGACGGTCATAGGCATAGGGACGGCCATCGACGTGGTTCCGGGCATGGCCAGGGACTTGATCCTGCATGCGGGTCCGCCTATCACATGGGAACGCATGTGCGGGCCGATGCGCGGCGCCGTGATCGGCGGCATACTGTATGAGGGCCTTGCGAAGACTCCGGAAGAAGCACAAGCATTGGCCGCATCCGGGAAGATCCGCTTTGATCCCTGCCACCACCACGACGCCGTCGGCCCCATGGCGGGAATAATGACCGCCAGCATGCCCGTCTGGATCATCGAGAACAAGACCTTCGGCAATCGCGCCTACTGCACGCTCAACGAAGGCTTGGGCAAGGTCCTTCGCTACGGAGCCAACTCGGCGGAGGTCATAGACAAGCTGCGCTGGATGAGGGATGAACTGGCTCCGATCCTCGCGGATGCGCTTGCGCTGCATGGTCCCCTGGATATGAAATCGATCATCGCCCAAGTGCTTCAGATGGGAGACGAGGGGCACAACCGCAACCGCGCGGGCACTTCCCTCATCATCCGTGAACTGGCTCCTCACATGGTGTTGCTGGACCGGCCCAAGGAACAGCTCTCCAAGGTGCTCGCCTTCCTCAACGGTAACGACCACTTCTTCCTCAACCTGACCATGCCCAGTGCCAAGTGCACGGTCGACGCCGCCGCAGGCATCGAGGGCAGTACGATCATTACCACGATGGCACGCAACGGTACGGATTTCGGCATCAAATTGTCCGGGCTCCCCGGCCGTTGGTTCACCGGTCCCGCCGGCATCGTCGACGGGCTGTACCTGCCAGGCTACGGTCCCGAGCATGCGGCGCGCGACATAGGCGACTCGGTAATAACCGAGACCTCGGGTATCGGCGGATTCGCCATGGCCGCGGCTCCTGCCATTGTCAAGTTCGTGGGAGGCTCACCCAAGGACGCGATAAACGTTACCTTGCGCATGTACGAGATCACCTCGGCCGAGAACGATGCATACCAGATACCCGTGCTGGATTTCCGTGGTACGCCGACCGGTATTGACGTGCGCAAAGTGGTGGAAACGGGCATCCTGCCGGCCATCAACACCGGCATAGCGCACAAGGACCCCGGCGTAGGCATGGTCGGCGCCGGCCTGGTCAAGCCGCCCGAGAACGCGTTCAGGGATGCTTTAGTCGCCTTCGCAGAGAAGTACGCGAAATGATGCAAGCTTCGGGCGGCTTGGCGAACAGGGATGTTCGCTCAGATAAAAGCCTGCGCAGCGAAGCGAGCGGGTACGTCATGGATG
>SPCK01000351.1 GCA_004525355.1 Spirochaetales bacterium | reverse complement strand
CCGGCGGGACCCACGGCCCCGCTGACGGTCGCGTTGGCGTTGACATTCTGTATGGTCAAGTTGGACGCGGCGCCGCCGCCCTGGCCCGTGACGCTGTTAATCAAGAACGCGGAGGCGGACCCGTTTCCGAGATTGAGGGTAAAGCCGTCGTTGATGGTCGTATCCCAGAGGGTAATGGTACCCGTCGTCCCGCCGAAGGATACGTCCGAGGCTATGGTCACCGCGCCGGGCGTACCAAAATCCAGGTCGGCAGCTGCAGCAGCTGTTATCGCTCCCCGGAAAATTTTGGCCCCGTTGAGCTTGGTCGCACCGCCGGTAAAGGCTGTCGTGCCACCGGCCGCGCCCGCCGTCAAGCTGCCGGTATTCGAGAATACCGTGAGGCCGGCGATGGAGTTCGCGGCGCCAAGGAGGCTCACGTTGTATGCTCCGGTACCGGCCGCGGCCGACATTCCTGTGCCGATCGTCAGGTTTCCCTGGAACGCGATCGTCGTGGCCGCCGCGCTGTCCGTTAGTGTCATGGTCGCGCAGTTGACGGTGGAGGAGAACGTCGTCCCGCCGGATTGCGTCACCGTCACGGTCCCCATCGTCGTCGCCCCGACCGCGCCGCCGATAGTGGCCACGCCCGTCGTGTCGATCGTCAGATTGCTGCTTGCCGCGGCTCCATCTATCGATCCGGTGTTGATCGCCGTCGCCCCGCCAGCGCCCAGCTCCAGCGTCGCCCCGGCTGCCAGCGTGGCCGTCGTCAGGGTGAGAGTCGCGGCGCCCGGGTCGAGCGTGGCGTTTGCCGGTATCACGACGGATCCCGCGCCTCCAAAGTCCAGGTCGGCGCCGCTGGCGCTGATCGTCCCGGTCAGGCTCTTTATGCCAATGGTCGTCTTGGTCGCGCCACCTGAGAACGTAAAGCCATTTGATATGGTCAGGTCGCCGGTATTGCCAAAGTTCACGGTGTTCAGGACGGCTCCACCCGAAGCCAGCGTCACGTCGTAGGCGCCCGCGCCGGCATTTACCGTGAAGAAATCGGAGTAGAGGCCGCCGTTGAAGGCTATCGCGTTGGCCGTCGAGATGGATGCCGCGAGCGTCACCGTGGACAGCTCGTTGCCCGCGCTCCCCACGGAGCCGGTAAAGGCGGCGGACGCGCAGTTGGCGATGGTCAGGTTCCTGGTAGTCCCGGACACGCTTCCCGTGACGGCGATGGTTCCGTTCGCGCCTGCGTTCAGGGTGGCGTCGGCGATAAGCGCGACGTCCTCTGAGAACGTTATCGTTCCCGCCCCGCCCGTCGCGAAGGATGCGGCGTTCAGTTCGGTACCGCCGCCGCCATTGGCGGTAAGCGACAGGAGGGGGGTGGCGCCTACGCTGCCATTGAAACGGGTGATACCAGAGGAGGTGACCTGAAACACTCGGACGTTGGCGGCGCTGCCGTTGATCGTCCCCTCGAAGGTGACGTTTCCTACGCCCGAATTAATGGCCATGTTGCCGGCCAGTATGACGTTCCGGTAGCAATGAACGGCCCCACCGGCCGTCGTCACGTTTGCGGAGGCGGTGAGGGTTCCATTGTCCAAGAAGCCAAAGGATACCGGGGCCACGCCTGTGGCGACGATCAGACCCGCCGCACTCACGGTTATCCCGGTGGCCGAATCAAGGCCGACGGCGCCCGATGCCGTGGAGAGCAACGCCCCCAGGCTAAGCGTCCCCGAGGCGCGGAGGGCTATGGAGCCCGTCGTGGTCGTTATGCCGGCGCCGCTGATATCCACGGTTGAACCCGTGGACCTCACGGATAGATTACCAGAGCCCGAGGAGAGAGCCGCAGATACGGCTACGGCTCCGCTGTGGTTGATAGACAGGGGCGTACCGGTCGTGGTGATCGTGGCGCCGGGGTTGACGAAGCTCGTTCCCGTGCTGGAGAATCCGCCCGGCGCGGTGACGATTCCGTTCAAGGAGACGGGGCCGCCAGCCGTTATACCGACCGAATTGGCGTCGATGGTCGACACCGCGAGAACGCCTACGGTGGCCGAGGCTATCGACAGCGTACCGAGCTGGGTGCCGCCGACTGCACCGGTAAATGTTATGGAACCCGAACCGGCGGTCAGGCTTAGGTTCTCGACGCCTGGCGTCGTGCCGCGAAGGGTGGAATCGAAGAAAATGTTGCCCGGCCCCCCTCCCGTCGTCACCGACGTGCTGACCGCGAGCACCACCGGATCCTGGAACGTGACGGTCCCGCCTGAAGTAGTCACTGCGGGGGCGGCGCCCAGTACAATGTCCACCCCGGAAACGGTATCCAGGGTGACCGCGCCTGCATTCGTGGTGATGCCGACCGTCACCACGGTGCCAACCGTGAAGTCATCGGCGTCGGTATAAGAAACAGCCGCGCCGAGGCCGGTTGTGTTCGCCGCGAGCGTGCCGACCTGGTTCGTCACGGTCGTCAGCGTGTACGGACCTGTCCCGATCATCCGCAGGGATCCGGCCGGCCCGGCGTTGAGCGCTTGAGTCTGCGTGACGGCGCCTCCCGAGCTCAGGGTGATCGTCTGCCCTGGCTGGCTGGTCACTCCGGCCAGCAGGTCGACGGTTCCGATCGCGAAGCCGCCGCCGGAAACCAGCGTCACGCCGCCCGTGGCAGTCGCTGCCGCCAGGGTCGTAACGCTGACATTCGCGTCAATGGCTCCCCCGGCGCGCACGGCCAGCGTTCCTGCCGTAATCGTCTGGCCCGCCCCGGAGAGAGCGGCACCGCCATATATCGATATGTTCGTTGCGCTGACTGGAGAAACGGGCGCGGCGACGGTCACGAGTCCGCTCGCCAACGCGTCGTTGCGACCGAGCTGCAGGATGCCGGTCGTGCTTATCCTGTCGAGTTCGGCGTCGGTCAGGCAGAGCTCCCCACCAATTTCGGCGCCAAGGCGCAGCGGCCTGGAAAGCGTGGCGTTCCTAATGGTCACACGGCCCGCTCCCGCGATAATGGTACCCGCCGCCAGGTCGACAGTGTCAGCGGTGATGGTAAAGGCGCTCAAGGCCGCGCCGCCGCCATTGGTCAGGCTAGGGGCCACGCCGGTCAGGGAGAAGGTTCCGGTACCTGCGTTGATAGACGCGCCGCCGGGTACCAACACTACGGCGTTATTGATG
>SPCK01000279.1 GCA_004525355.1 Spirochaetales bacterium | reverse complement strand
TTCCTGGAAGCTGCGAGCGCCGCGTATTTGCATTACAGAACCTGACAGGAAGACATACCAGGGGAGATCGCGACATGAATGCCCTCTATTTGATCAAGCTCGGTGAAATTTCGCTGAAGGATGGCAACCGAGCTGAATTCCTGCAAAAGCTCAAGTGGGATATCAAGCGCAGGATGGCCGGGATAGAAAACGTTGTGGAAGCGAAAGACGGCCGCTACTACCTGACCGTTCCCGAAGAGTCGTGCCCGCGTGCGGAGTTCGTGCTTTCACGGACCCCCGGAGTCAATGGCTGGGCTCGCGCGATACGAACCGAGAAAGACATGGATGAACTGTCCAGAATCGGCATCGAGTTGATGAAAGGAAAGGCGGCGTCCGGAGCCAGTAGTTTCAAGGTCGAAGCCAGGCGCTCGGACAAGGGATTTCCCTTGGAGTCGTACGATATCATGCGTGAACTCGGCGCGGTCATACTTGAGAACGTTCCCGGAATACGCGTCGACGTGAGGAATCCGGAAGCGATAGTATATGTCGAGATCCGCGAGAAGGCTTACCTCTATACCGACGGCGAGCCGGGCGTACGTGGCCTGCCCGTCGGATCCGGTGGCACGGGATTGTTGCTGTTGTCGGGAGGCATAGACAGCCCGGTCGCAGGATACCGCATGCTTACCAGGGGCCTGGCGCTTGAATCGCTTTATTTTCACGCATACCCCTATACATCCAAAGAAGCATGGGAAAAGGTGCGCGACCTGGCTGGCATACTCGCGGGTTATGGTGGCGGCATGTCCCTTCATACCGCGCCCTTTACCGAAGTCCAGCTCAAGATCAAGAAAGACGCGCCTGCGGACAGGACCACGCTGTACCTCAGGGCATGCATGATGCTCGCCGCGGACATGGTTGCACGCCGTAGGAACCTCAATGCCCTGGTGACCGGAGAAAGCCTAGGACAGGTAGCGAGCCAGACCGCAGAAAATATGCGTTTTACCGGATCGTTTACCGATTATGCCATACTCAGACCGCTCGCTGGTACGGACAAGGAAGACACCGTACTGGAAGCGCGGGCTATCGGAAGTTATGACATTTCCATCCGGCCATACGAAGACTGCTGCGTGCTTTTCAGTCCCCGGCATCCCTTGCTCAAGGCCCGGTACGAGGAGGAACGCTGCGCATTCAAGTCATTGGGCTTCGACCAGGTCGTCAGCGAGGCCGTGGAAGCTCTCGAGACAACCCAAATGCCTTGCGTACCTGCCCTTACACTACCTTGAGCACGTCCCCGATAATCCTCTCGAATTCTTTTTCAGGCAAGGCGCCCATGGCTATGCTCGGTTTGCCTTCCATTGGGATGAACAAAAGCGTTGGAATGCTCTGTACACCGAATAGCCCGGCCAGGTCCGGCTGGGCTTCTGTATCGACCTTGTAGATATGCAGCTTTCCCGCATGCTTCTTGGCCAGCCGCTCCAGAACCGGGGCGACCATCTTGCAGGGGCCGCACCAATCCGCGTAGAAATCTACTATCGCGGGTAATTCGCCCCTGTATTTCCATTCCTTCTCCTTTTCGTAATCGAATACCTTGTTTTTGAATGTATCGATGGTCAGAAGTTCAGCCATAATTTCACCTCCATGCTCGACGTGCGAGCTTTCTCTATCATGTATATTCTAATATAGTGTATTTCATATATTTAATCAAATACCTGTACTCGATTTTCTCCGAATTTTGGATCATACTCAGCTCTCAACCCAGAACCGGAGGAAGGAGTTCACATGCACCAACCCGCATTCTCATTCGACAGCACTATCGAGCAGTGGCAGGATGAACGCAGCGCCCTGAACGAAATCGTACTTGATGGAGCGAATCTGGAACTCAAACGATTTTTCAGTCTCGATGCACAGACGTATCGCCCCGGGGCGCTGGACGGCGGGACCAAGGAACTTCTTGGCTTGGTAGCCAGTATGGTACTCCGTTGCGATGACTGCATCCTGTATCACACCATACGATGTCATGAAGAGACGATAACGACCGAACAATACCGGGAAGCATGCAATATTGCCCTGATCGTTGGCGGATCTATCATCATTCCGCACCTTCGTCGGGCACTGGCGCGCTGGAAGGAACTGGAAGAAGCATGAAAGTTATAAAAACGGGGCGACACACTTGTATGTGACGCCCCGTGGTAACACCTATAGTCCGGTCAGAACCAGAAGCGAAGACCGAAGGCTCCTTGTACACCGAAAACAGGGAAGGTAACCGTGTCACCCAGGCCAACAGCCAGTGTTGGCGCGACCTCGAGGAAAAGTTCGAAATTCTTGACTGGATACACGTTGAGACCGATAGGAAGTCGACCGCCCAGGGTTAGGTCCGTGCCATACCCGATATAAAAGCCCGGGCCGAGGTAGTAGTTGATGAAGGAGAACAGGTTTTGGTTGACTATCCACCAGTCGCCGGTAAAACCAAATGTGGATTGTTGCTCGCCAAGGTTGAAGCCAATTCCCATAAGGAACGGAAGCTGGTTGACTTTCAGGGAGAGCATCACATCCGATCCCGGAAGACCACCGACGGGTTGCAGCCCGAAGGCTGCGCCGATTCCGGTTGCAAAAGTCATGGGGACGGCGATCGCCAAAAGCAGCACAAGTGCGATCACAAGGGTTTTAGTTCTCATGGAACCTCCATTCTTGACTGTTGGCATTGAAGCGAAACCGTGGAACCGGTTCGCCCCCATCTTATCTGATAGATATTTACCGCTAACCGCAGAAAAAAACAAGTTCCTATCAATATGATTTTTCAATGGGCTCTGTTTTGGGTTGATTTCAATTTTAAAAAAAAAGATCCTCGCGTAGAAGTATATACGCAAGGACTTTTATCCCCTAGGAGAATCGAACCCCTGTTGCCGGGATGAAAACCCGGTGTCCTAACCTCTAGACGAAGGGGACATGATGTCAGCACGTGGATACTAGCAGAAACCGAGGTTGAGTGTCAATAATCGTCGATTTCCATGATTGGCAGTAATGAGGCCTGGCAGCGTCAAAATTACATCTTGAGCTTCTTGAGGGTCATGGACTTGAGCCGCTTGAGATTCTCGTTCAAAGGCTCAAGCTCCAGTGCTACTCCGCAATCCGCGAGCGCCTTGGGGTAGTCGCCCAGATGGAAATAGGCCTGGGCGCGGCGATACGTCGAGTAGAAATGATATGGATGAATGATAAGAGCCTGGTTGAAATCGTCGATTGCCGCAGAGTAATTCTGTTTGACGCTATATACAACACCACGATAATAGGCTGCCTTGTAGCAGTCAGCATCAAGTTCCAAAGTCGCGGAAAAATCTTCCTGCGCTTCCTCATAAAGGCTCTCGGCAAAATAGGCCATTCCCCTGTGTTTATGAATCAAGGCCCGGATTTCCTTTTTAGGACCCATTGCCAGGATATGAGAGTAAATATCGATAGCCCTCACATAATCCGATTCATTGTGCGCATGCAGAGCCTCAAGGAGAAGATCATCCTGTGACTTCCAGGGTCCCAGCCATGACGGATCCTTTTGCTCCCGACCGGAATATGATCCAGTATCCTTGATTTTCGAATAGAGTTCCCGGTCGATGGAGTCTTCAATCTTTTTGAAAAAAGCCACGCGGCGTTTGGCAAGTTCATTATTCAACTGGTGCTGATAATCCCGTATTTCCTGGAACAGCATGTCCGAAAGCGTCAGCGTGGCGTTCAAAGCCGCCAGCTTGCGTCTCATCGGATCGTCAAAGGGCGTGAATTCGGCCTTGTAAACCAATTCATGTTCAACCTCGGCCCATGCGTCCTGGAGTATGGTACGTATCTGTATCTCGCAAACTGGTGGGTC
>SPCK01000270.1 GCA_004525355.1 Spirochaetales bacterium | reverse complement strand
TCTCTGGAGGGCATCTCGAAGGACTTCTACGGCAACACCGTGCTGGCGAATGTCAGCTTTACCGTCGGGAAAGGCCAGATCATCGGCCTGGTCGGCGAGAACGGTGCCGGGAAGACCACCCTCATGCGTATACTGTTCGGTATGCCGGTCATAGCTGAAACAGGCGGCTACGGCGGTAGCATCAAGATTGATGGCCAGGAAGTACGATTCAAGAGTCCGTTCGATGCCCTGGATGCCGGTATCGGCATGGTTCATCAGGAGTTTTCGTTGATTCCTGGTTTTTCGACAACCGAAAACATCGCGCTGAACCGCGAGGCCATGCGTCCATCGTTTGCATGCGAGGTCTTTGGCGACCGCATGAGCATTCTGGACCGTGCGACCATGCGTAACCGCGCGGAAAAGGCGATCGGCAAGTTGGGAGTCAAGCTGGACCCGGATATGCTCGTGTCGGAAATGCCGGTAGGTCACAAGCAATTTACCGAGATCGCGCGCGAGATCAACCGTGACAATGTCAAGATCCTTGTCCTGGACGAGCCCACCGCGGTGCTTACCGAGAGCGAAGCTGAAATACTCTTACAAGCCCTGCGGCACCTCGCCGATCAGGGAATTTCCATCATATTCATCTCTCACCGACTGCATGAAGTGACCCAGGTAGCGGACAAGATCGTGGTATTGCGCGATGGCCTTGTGGTCAAGGAGACTTCCGCCTCAGGCGTTGCCGTCCGGGACATCGCGGCGTGGATGGTTGGCCGATCGGTGGATGCAAAGAAGACTGACCGGTCCGGGCGCGATATCGGTGACGAAATCCTCATGTTGGATCGGGTCTGGGTGGACATGCCCGGAGAAACCGTCCGGGATGTGTCGCTCTCCATTCGCAAGGGAGAGATCTTTGGTATCGGAGGCTTGGCAGGGCAAGGCAAGCTGGGCATTCCCAACGGCATCATGGGCCTGTATCCGGCCGGCGGCAAGGTTTTATTCAAGGGGCGGGAGGTCAAGCTCAACGATCCCCGCGCCTCCCTGGAGATCGCCATGGCCTTCGTTTCGGAGGACCGGCGCGGCGTCGGCCTTCTGCTGGATGAATCCCTGGAGTGGAACATCGGCTTTACGGCCATGCAGGTCAGGCAGGAATACCTCAAGAGCTTTCTTGGCGGCTTGGTCAAGCTGCGGAACGAGTCAGAACTCGGGAAGCTGGCCCACGAATACATCGACCTTCTTTCCATTAAATGTACAGGACCGCGGCAGCGCGCCAAGGAACTTTCCGGCGGTAACCAGCAGAAGATCTGCCTCGCCAAGGCTTTCGCCTTGAAGCCCGAGCTCTTGTTCGTAAGTGAACCCACAAGGGGCATCGACGTGGGCGCAAAGGAACTGGTGCTGCAGAGCCTGCGGCATTACAACCGTGATTTCGGTACGACCATCGTGATGGTTTCCAGTGAGCTTGAGGAGCTCCGGGCGATATGCGACCGGGTTGCGATCGTGGACGAGGGAAGCATCGCGGGTATCCTGGCCCCCGATGTGGATATTTCCGAGTTCGGCCTCCTGATGGCCGGCGAGACGCGCAAGGAGGCGGCCGGTGCGTAATCTCAAGGACTTCGTGACCGATTTCGGCTGGCCGCGAATAATTATCTTCTTCTTCCTGATCGGCCTGTTCATCGCGGCTCCGTTCGTCGGCGTGCGTATCGACACCTCGATCTCGGATGTACTCAACCGTTTCGGCCAGAATGCCATCCTTGTGCTCGCTCTTGTACCGATGGTACAGTCCGGCTGCGGACTTAACTTCGGCTTACCTGTCGGCATCATAGCCGGCCTGCTCGGCAGCACACTGGCCATGCAAATAGGGCTGACCGGCTGGCTGGGATTCGCCGGCGCCATCGCCATAGCCCTGCCATTCGCGATCCTGTTCGGTTGGCTGTACGGCCAGCTCCTGAACCGGGTCAAGGGCGACGAGATGACGATCGCCATGTATGTCGGTTTCTCCATCGTGACCTTTTTCTCGATCCTCTGGCTGCTTCTGCCGTATTCAAGCCCCGCCATGGTGTGGGGCTACGCCGGGAAGGGTCTCAGGACGACCATCACGCTGGATAATTTCTGGGGTCAAATCCTCAATAATTTCCTTTCAGTTCGCATCGGTGAAAGCTTCTTCGTGCCGACGGGGATGATCCTGTTCGTGTTGCTGTGCGCCTTCTTTGTGTACCTGTTCTTCCGCTCCAAGACGGGCACGGCAATGACCGCTGTGGGGTCAAACCCCGACTTCGCGCGGGCCGGAGGCGTATCGGTCGACAAGATGCGCATGGTCAGCGTGGTCATATCGACCATGCTTGGCGCGGTGGGCATTCTGGTGTACCAGCAGAGCTACGGATTCATTCAGCTATACCAGGGGCCGCTGTACATGGCCTTCCCTGCAGTCGCAGCCCTGCTGATCGGTGGCGCGAGCGTCAACAAGGCGACGATGGTACACGTACTCGTGGGCACGTTCCTGTTCCAGGGCATCCTGACCATGACGCCCAGCGTCATCAACAGCGTGCTCAAGACGGACATGTCGGAAGTCATACGCATCGTCCTTTCCAACGGCATGATCCTCTACGCCCTGACCAGAAAGACGAAGGTGACCAAATGACGAAGCAGTTGAGCGTGCGACGCTTCCTGGCCGACAACGTTGTGGTCATCATCTTCCTCGTGCTGACGGCAGCCGCGACTCCCGTGTCCGGGCTGTCGGCGGGATATATCCTGCAGGAGATGCTGACCCGCATCGGCCGCAATTCTTTCCTGGTTTTCAGCCTGATCCTGCCGGTCATGGCGGGCATGGGCCTGAACTTCGGCATGGTGCTCGGCGCCATGGCAGGCGAGATCGGCCTGATTTTCGCGGTGGACTGGAATATCGCCGGCGTATCCGGCCTGGTATTCGCCAACCTGGTAGGCCTGCCGATCGCGATATTCCTGGGCTGGATCTGCGGCGAAATCCTCAACCGGGCCAAGGGCCGCGAGATGGTTACCGGTTTTATACTCGGCTTCTGTATGGATGGAATCTACCAGTTCGTCGTGCTGTACTTGATGGGCGGCGTCATACCGATGCGGTCGGCGGCCATAACCCTGAGCCGAGGCTACGGTATCAGAAACACACTGAACCTGGATTCCGTGCGCCAGAGTCTTGACAACCTCATGATGGCCAAGGTGTTCGGCATGAACATCCCGGTGGGTACATACCTCGTGATCATTGCCCTGTGCCTCTTCATTATCTGGTTCCGCAGGACGAAGCTGGGCCAAGATATGCGCGCCATCGGGCAGGACCAGATCGTGTCCAACGCTTCGGGTATTCCCGTTGGCAAAACCAGGGTCATCGCCATCATCATCTCGACGCTCCTGGCGATGGTCGGCCAGATTATATTCCTCCAGAATATGGGCAATATGGCCACGTATAACGCCCATCGGCAGACTGGCTTCTTCGCTGTGGCCGCGATCCTCGTGGGCGGCGCGTCGGTTACCAAGGCGACTATCCCGAACGTATTCGTCGGCGTGGTCCTGCTGCACCTTATGTATATCGTGATGCCGCGGGCGGGCGCACAGCTGTTCGGTTCTGCCCAGATAGGCGAGTACTTTCGCGACGCATTCAGCTATGGCGCCATCGCTCTGGCACTGGTTTTACATGCCTGGAGAAAAATGCGTGGCGTGGAGATAGACCGGGCCGGACTCAGGATGGATGCGGGTGAGGTAGAGCCCGTTACGAAGGAGGCCGGCGTATGAGTGATCCGGTTGGCAGGAAAACCATGAGTGTCCCTACGCGACGTTGGATCGTCCGGGGAGTACTCGCTGTTCTGTATATTGCCCTGGCCATATCGGTCTTTGTATCCGGCCGTGGGCATACGATATTGATGGACAATAAATCGGCTGTCGACGGATCGTACCAGGCGTTCCGTACCGTCAAGATATTCCTG
>SPCK01000130.1 GCA_004525355.1 Spirochaetales bacterium | reverse complement strand
CCTGCGCTCTGCCTGCCCGGATTGGGTTCCCGCTTCTTGAGCCAGGCGCCATAGTCCATCAGTGCGTAATACCAGGTGCGCGGGTCGGCCTCGTCCATCGTTGCCGCAGCCACCGGTTCCAGTTCACGATCGGAAACCCCCACAGCCCCGGGGAAAAAATGAAATATGAACGCGGTCCGGATATTGGTTTCCAGGACGATGCCTGGCTTCCCGAAGGCAAAGGCGAGTATCGCCCTGGCGGTATACCGGCCAATTCCGGGCAGCGCCATGAGCGATCGCTCGTCAACGGGGACGCTTCCCCCGTGATCGGAGACAATCTCCCGGGCGGTTTGTCGCAACCTGAGCGCCCGGTTGTTGTAGCCCAGGCCCCGCCACGCCTCGTATACGTCCGCCAGAGGCGCGTCGACCAGGCATTCCATGTCGGGGAACCGTTCGAACCAGGCCAGATACTTGGGGAGCACGCGGATGGTCTGCGTCTGCTGGAGCATGAATTCCGATACGAGGATTCGCCACGGATCGTGAGTATCCCGCCAGGGAAAGGAACGTCCCTCGAGACGGTAATGCTCGAGGACCGCAGCCCGGAATTCGCGGGCGGTAACGGGATCGACACTATCAAGCGCAGGCGTTTCAGCCATCGTCCGCACCGGTGATCCGTCGGTCAGCGCGCCATAAGTCGGGCGACGCTCTCAGCAGTCTCCCGGGCTCGCGCGGCAAGCTTTGTCAGTGCTTCCGACTGGCTGGCCAGCTCTGTATTCCTTGCCACGATGTCCGCGGCCGCTCGTCCCACGTCCGTGGCCACGGCTGCCAGTTCCGACATGTTACCGCTTACTCGCTCCGAAAAGCTGGACTGGCGAATGGCCTCCTCGCGCATGCGTGACGCCGAGGCAGCCAGCGCCTCGGACTCCGCAGCGATACGAGTTCCGGCGGATCGTTGCCCGCTCATCCGCATAGACGCATCGCGCACGCGGCTGGCGGTCTCCGCGGCGCCCTCTGCTACCTTGTCCAGGGAATTCTTCACTTGCAGGCTCAGGTTGAATCCCTCGCTGACGGCGCCGTCGATGCCCGACGCGATTACGCCTATGCGGGAAGCGCGCTCGGCGCTGGCCGAGGCGAGCTTTTTTATTTCCTGCGCAATGACGCCGAACCCGCGCCCGGCGATTCCCGCATGGGCAGCCTCGATCGAGGCGTTCATGGCGAGCAGGTTGGTGCGTTCGGCGAAATCGTTCACGGCATCCACGACGCCCAAGATTTCGCTGGAAGATGTTTTTACACGTTCCATGGCCGAAGCCAGGAGTTCCATGTCCCTGCGTCCTCCCAAGGTCAGGCTGTCCAACCCGGCCGAAAAAGCGGCGGCTCCCTCGATGCCTTCGCCAACCAGAGAAAAGCCTTCTATCAGGCTACCCGTTTCCCCGGCCGTCTTGGCGATACTTTCAGCCTCGGTTTCAAGTTCGGCGTTTACCGACCGGATCGACGCGATCAAGCCCTCCACGGCCTCGCTTGCAGCCGCCAGCGTCCTGTTCTGACGTTCCACCGAGCTACCGATGGCGCCCGCCTCGTTGGCGGACCGCGCGGCAGCCTCGGCGACGCCACTCACCGCTTCGTCGAGAGCCTTGGCCACCCGCGACGTTTCACCAGCGAGCGTCTCGGCGCTGGAAACCAGTTCCGTAAGGCGATCGCGCTGCTCGGCCGTCTGTCGAATATAAACGTCCAGGTCCTTCTGCGCGCGGGCCGCGCGCGAGGACATGGCTATAAAGACGGAAAGATTCAGCGAGAAGAACGTAAACCCCTGGAGCCACGCAAATGGATCCTTGCCGGACACTTGGTATACTATATCGTGTATCCCGAAGCCGACGCCTGCCAGGAGCCCGATCAAGATGGGCCACGCATCACGTTCATGGCGCCGCGCCGCCTTGATGACGATCAGCACACCGAAGATGATCACGCCGAACACCGGAAGCAAGCTCAGGTTGAAAACGGTGTTGATGGCGCTGTCATCAGCGAGATTGAGCATGAAGGCGATGCCGAAGCCGATTATGTCTACCGCCACGACGGCCCTGACGAGGCGGTACCCGGGCGCTCCGAAGAACTTCATCAGGAAGAGCATCAGGAAGCCCAGCGACGCCGACAGGGATGCCCGGCCCACGGCTCTTTGGACCAGGCCGTCAATCAGCGTCCGCTCGGAGCCCATATCGTAGAAGTAGGTCGCTATGAAGATCAGGGAGAGAGCATAGAACAGGCTGGCCCGGTCGTTCGGCCGGGCAATGAACTGGGCGATAAAGTACGAACCGAGGAATAGGCAGATAAAGGACAGTATTATGTACACGCGCATGTTGAAAAGGTTCTGAAAATGGGTGATAAATGTCGCCTGGGCCGCGTTCACGAGGTTGAAACCGGGCAGAAAGGTTTCCGAACCATTGTAATAGGCTCGCAACGCGATTACGACATGTCCGTCTTCGATCACGTTGGATGGAAGGAGAATCGCGTTGTTCTGTTGCGGGCGCGCAAAATAATCGGGGGGCATCCCCCCTCTGGTACCGCAATAGATCCCGTCCGCGTACAGATCGAAGGCGCACACGGCCTTCCCCGTCTCGAACCATACGGGGCGTCCCTGAAGACTCTCGGGAATCGTCAAGTCAGCCCTCAACCAGAAATATTGCCCTGCACCACTGAGATTCAGCCGGCCCGGTATCCCGATAGCATCCCAACCGGAATCGTCGAAATCAGTATGTTCGGCGTCCTGCAGGTTACCCGCGGCAAAGCGCCAGCCTGAATCCACCGGCATGGAAACCCTGTCCTGGGCATTGGATTCCGGTACGGACAATACAATAAAAAGTACAAGCAGCGAATATCGATACTTCATGCAACACTCCGGGCGGCGGCACCGCCTGGACACTATACGATGTAGGCAGACCTGGCACAATACGAAAACGCCTGACCCGTCTCCGGATCAGGCGCTCTGGATTTCTGCATTGGTACCGCAGATCGCGGCGTTTATTCTGCGAATATGTGCACGTATTCGTGGAGCAGTTCCTCGGCGGCATTTCGACAGCCCCCGCAGACGGTGCCGATCTTGGTTCGTTCCTGGAGGGTCTCCCAGTTATGGGCTCCCTGCTTGACGGCATCCTCAATATCGCGATCGCTGATATTCAGGCAGGTGCAGATGATCTTGACCCCTTCGTTCCGGAATTCGCCTTCCCGCCCGGTCTTGGTCAGGTAGTCGTCGATCGCTGCGCGAAGGGCCTTGTCACCCAGTACGGAACAGTGAATCTTGTTGTCCGGCAGGCCGCCCAGGCGCTTGGCGATATCGTCTGGCTTGATGTTGTAGGCCTCGCGGAGGCTGAGCCCCTTGACTACCTCGGAAAGCATGGAGGTACTGGCGATCGCGCTGGCGCAGCCGTACGTCTTCCAGCGGACATCGATGATCACGTCGTCCGCTACCTTGAGCATGAACAGCATCTGGTCGCCGCATTTGACGTTGCCCGTCAGCCCCTCGGCGTCGAAGGTAAAACCTTCGTTCGGATTGAATACGTTCTTGGGATTCATGAAGTGGTCCTTGACCACGTCAGAGTATAGCCACGAAAAGGCGTCGCTCATCGTTTCCTCCGTTGTATGGGCCATCGGGAACACGGCGATCCGTGCGTCCCTCGGCATTTGGTTTCAATTCGGATACACGCAAGACACTCAGCCGGCGTTCACCGCCGCGCAGGCATCCGCGTCAGGCCTCAACCGTGCTCATGGCCCGCAAGCGGGCGATGATGGGTGGAAGCGTTTCTATGACGTAATCCACGTCAGCCTCGGTTGTATTTCGTCCCAGGCTGAAGCGTATGGAACCGTGGGCCAGCTCCGGCCCGACGCCGGTCGCCAGGAGTACGTGGCTGGGTTCCAGGCTGCCCGACGCGCAGGCGGATCCGGTGGATGCCTCGATACCGGCCAGGTCGAGGTACAACAGGATGGACTCGCCCTCGGCACCGGGAAAGGACACATTCAGCGTATTGGGAAGCACAGCGACCGGGTGGCCGTTCACCCTGATCTTGGGAACGTTGGCGACGATACCTTCGCGCAGCCGGTTACGGAGGGCGCTCACATGGTGGGCGTATTCGGCAAGCTCCTCTGCGGCCAGGCGTGCGGCCGCGCCGAAACCGAAGATCCCGATATTGTTGTACGTGCCCGCCCGGTGACCGTATTCCTGGTGCCCTCCCCGTATGAGGGGTTCCAGGGGAGCTCCCTTGCGGAGGTACAGCGCACCTATGCCCTTGGGACCGTAGATCTTGTGGCACGAGAGCGTCAGGTAGTCCGCCTGCCAGTCCTCGACGTCGACGGGAATCTTGCCTGCTGCCTGGGTGGCATCCGTATGGAACCAAGCCCCCGCGGCTTTGGCGATGCGCCCGATCTCGGAAATTTCCTGGATCGTGCCGATCTCATTGTTGGCCGCCATCACCGATACCAGGAGCGTGTCGGGGCCGACGACGGACTTCAGCTCGTCCATATCGACCCGGCCATACCCGTCTACCTTCAGGAAGGTGACCGGAAACCCCTCGTCCTTGAGCCATTGCGCTGCCTGGAGTACACAAGGATGTTCGATAGAGGTCGTGACGATACCGCGGCGAGTACCCGTGCGCCCCAGGTGGAACATGGTAGCGAAAACGGTATTGTTCGATTCCGATCCCCCGCTGGTAAAGACGATACGCTCGGGGTCCGTCCCGGCTCCTATCAGCGCGGCTACCGACACCCTGGCGGCTTCCACCCTGGCCCGGGCCCGCCTTCCCATTTCGTGCATACTGGACGCGTTGGCGAATATATCCAGATCGGCGACCATCGCATCGCGCACCGCGGGATGCAATGGAGTCGTCGCGTTGTAATCCATGTAAACCGTTCGCTTGTCCATATCCTTCATCCTTCCGTAACATCCTTGAGGGTATGCTCTTCGAGGTAATTGTCTATCGCTTTCTTGAGGCCGATCCAGAACTGTCGGGGTAGGCAGCCATTGCCTTGCGAACAGGTTCCGACAGCATCGACGCAGTTGACCGGCTTTACCGAACCATCCATGGCCTCAACGATCGACAGCATCGAAATGTCCTCGGGCTCACCGATCATGCGGTAACCGCCGTGCTTGCCGCGCTCGCTCTCAACGAGTCCGGACAGCTTGAGTCGGCTCATGATGCCTTCCAGGTACTTTGCGGGTATGCCTTCGGCAGATGCTATCTCCGCGGACGTGGCGCCATGGCCTTCCCCGCCGGCGAGGTGAGCCATGGCGCGAATCGCGTACTGTGTTCGTGCCGAAACCGAAAACATGGCATCCCCCATATCCCTATCTGGATAGTAGGAATATACATGAGATCATGTTCTGGGTCAAGTGTATCGAAACCGATGCGACCGGGACATTGACTCGGATCAGGCGCGTTTCTTGAGTGCGGAGCCGACGATTACAACCAACGCGGTGGCCAGGTACGGCAGGGCGGACAGCAGTTCCGCGGGCAATCCGGGCAGAGTCTGGGCACGGTTGGCCAAGGCCAGAAGGAAGGCGAACGTCACCGAGGCGAGGAACGTACCGCCCGGCCTCTTTCCACCCATATATACGGCTACCAGGGCTATCCATCCGCGGCCGGCGCTCAGGTTGGGCACCCATGCTCCTATGGCGGCCGCAAGGGCTGCGCCCGCGGCTCCACAGGCGAGGCCGGACACCAAATATGCCGCGCCTCTGACGGCGCCCGGCCGCACTCCCGCAATCTTGAGGGAATCGGGATTCATTCCCGCGGCCCGGGCCCGAAGACCGAATGGCGTGGAGCCCAGCAGGACGGCGATCAAGCAGGCGACGCCCAATCCGAGGTAATCGGACCAGCGATGGCCGAACAGCGCCGCACCGAGAACGGGAATCGTCGTAGCGCTGACAAACAGCCGTGGGGCGGCCAATCCCGCCGCCGAGAAAACGCCCTTGGTTCCGAATATCGCCTGCGAAAGGACGGACGCCAGGCCCGGCACCAGGAGGTTAAGAGACAAGCCGACGACGAAGGCGTCCGCTCGCGCTTTCCTGGCAAACAGGTCCTGTCCGTAGGAAAGAAGGCCCGGGATCGCCAAGGCCGCGAAGGCGCCCGCGACCGGGCCGAAAATCGATCCGATCACTATGTACGAAAACCCGCCAGCCAGAATGAGCCCTTCGAGCGCTATGTTGAGGACACCCACGTATTCGGTGGCGAGACCGCCCATCGCCGCGACCAGTATGGGAACAAGGGACGTCGTGATGGCGGCAACCATCGATTCGAGCCCCGTCATCGTTTGTTTCTCCCGCTATTTTCTCCTGCCAGGCGCCGTACGCCCCTCAATGCCGGCCTGGCGGTGGCCGTGAGTATGACCAGCGCCTTGATGACCATGGCTGCGTCAGGAGGCAAGTCCGACAAGATAGAAGCTTGTCTCGCCCCGG
>SPCK01000278.1 GCA_004525355.1 Spirochaetales bacterium | reverse complement strand
GGAGCGTACATGAAGCCGGCGCACAGTACGAGATCCGGGCCGGTAGCAGCATACTCCGCGAGCGCCTTCTCAAAGGGATCGCCGGCAGCTGCCTGGATAAGCACTACGTCCTGCCCCGCCTTCAACCCTTGAGCCTCGGCGAAATGCGTCAGCCCCGTCCAGGCCCAGCGCTCATACGTGTCCGTGGAGAGATCAGCGCCGGTCACCATCCCAATCCTCGGAGGCTTGGCTGCGGCGGTAGTAGTCGCGACACTGCCCGAAACTCGCGAACCGAGGCTCGCCGTCGCGGACGCGACCATTTCGACGAGGGCGGAAATCTTGGGGGTCTCGCGGCTTTCCGATGATTGAGCGATCACCCTGCCCGTCTCGGTCTCTAGTAGCTTTGCATTGAGGAAGAAGATGCCGTCGAGCTTGTCGACTTTTATCACCAGAAGGCAGTCGGCACCGAGCATCGTTCCGGCGGCTGCCGTTTTCGACGCATCTGTCAACGTTGATAGTTGAAACTCCATCTCCTTGAGGATGGCATCGACGTAGGAGCGGTCCAGTACATCGAATGCACCCATAGCCAGTAGCGTCTCGGCGGCCTTCTCAGTGACCGGACTGATTGCGGCCTGGTCCAGCCCCTCCGGCAGGATGGCGTCGACTACAGCGACTTTGTATCGTGCAGGTGCTTGAGCGGATGCGCTGCCCGTCATGATCGCGAGCGCGCAGGCCATCAAAAAAAAGATCTTCGACGATTTGTTCATGGTTGCTCCTTGCATGCCCTGTCTCGCTGCGGCTTATCCGCGCAATAAGGAAAATGGTGGTAAGCAAGCCACAGCCGTATTCAGCGTGGATACTGGACACATTGAGTATACGAGGTTATTTCACGGCGTCAACTGCGCATGGAGCCTGCGCCTCCGGCAGCCATCTTCCTGGATCGCTTCTACGGCGCCCGGCCGGCCTCTCCTCCGACATACATCCGGGGAACGCGCTTCGATATGGCGCAGACGATCTCGTAGTCTATCGTGCCTAGAAGGTCGGCAACCTCAGAGATTGGCGGCCCGCCACTGCCGAATATCGTGGCCACGGATCCGGGGCCTACCTCGGGCAGGTCGCTGACGTCGACCATAAATTGGTCCATGCATACAGTGCCGACAATGGCGGCTCGGCCTGACGGGAAGCCAACCGAGCCGCGGTTGGACAGCGCCCGCGAGACGCCGTCCGCGTAACCTGCCGGCAGTACAGCTATCCTGGAGTCGCGGGCAGTGCGAAATGTCCGTCCGTAACCGATCGTCTCGCCCACGGGCACGATTCGGACCTGGGTAACGCAAGAGCGTAGGGACATGGCCGGCGACGGCTCGAACGGCGGGACACGAGCATTGGACGCCCGCAGGCCGTATAGCGCGATGCCGGGCCGGGTCATGTCGAGACGGGTCTCGGGATGGAAGAGATGGCCAGCGCTGTTGGCGATATGCCGAACCGGGACTCGAACTCCAGCACGCTCGATGGCGGCCACAGCGTCGAGGAATCGTTTGAGCTGCAAGGCCACGAATGCTCCATCGACCGCGTCCGCGTCGGCGAAGTGGGAGCTGACGCCCTCGAGCTGTACGCCCGGCATGGAGGCGATCTTGGAAGCAACCTCGGCCGCTTCCCGGGGGGCGACTCCGAGCCTACCCATACCGGTGTCTATCTTCAGGTGAAGATTGGCCGTCCGGCCCAAGCGCTCGGCCTCCCGCGACATGAGGCGCGCATTGTCCGTTGAGACGACAGTCATCGACAGATCGTGGCCAATCGCGCGCCTGACGCCTTCGTCGCCGGTATAACCGAGCACGAGTATCGGCTCAGTAATACCTGCGCGCCTGAGCTCGACGCCCTCTTCAACGAAGGCTATCGCGAGCGACGAGGCCCCGGCGGACAGGCAGGCGCGAGCGACGGGTACGGCGCCATGGCCATAACCGTCGGCTTTGACAACCGCGCACATCGAGGTTCCTGGCGATAGCTGTGCCTTGAGGCCCGTGACGTTCCTCGCGATTGCCGAAAGGTCTATCTCGGCCCAGCACAGTCTATCTACCATCGACTAAATGCCCAAGTAAGCTTTCTTTACATTCTCGTTCTTTGCAACATCCGTTGCAGACCCGGAAAGTACGATGGTTCCGGTCTGCATGACATAGGCGCGATGGGCGATCGAGAGCGCCATCAGAGCATTCTGCTCAACCAGAAGTATGGTCGTCCCCTCGGAGTTCAGTTCTTTTATAACGTCGAATATCTGATCGACCAGCACGGGCGCCAGACCCATGGAAGGTTCGTCCATCAGCAGGATGGTCGGCTTGGACATGAGCCCGCGGGCCGTGGCCAGCATCTGCTGTTCGCCGCCAGACAGCGTTCCGCCCTTCTGTTCAGCCCGTTCCTTGAGGCGGGGAAAAAGGGCGAATGCCCGGTCGATGCCGCGTTGAATCTCTGCCTTGTCCTTGACAAGGTACGCTCCCATCTCGAGGTTCTCGAGCACGGTCAACCGCGGAAATATACCGCGGCCCTCGGGCACCAGGCCGAGACCGTCCTTATGCACGATATGCGGGGCCAGGTTCGTGACATTTTTCCCTTTGAAAAACACCTTGCCCTTGCGAGGATGCAGGAGACCGGCTATCGATCGCAGCGTCGTTGTCTTGCCCGCTCCATTCGCGCCGATAAGCGATACGATCTCGCCTTCCTCAACCGTGAGCGAAACACCTTTAAGCGCGTGTATATTGCCGTAATAGCTATGAATATCTTCCAGTTCGAGAAGACTCATCCAGTACTCCTTCAGGCCGTCATTGCGGCAGCGGCGCCTCGTCCCAGATAGGCTTCGATGACCTGCGGATTGGCCGCGATCTCTTTCGGTGTGCCTTCGGCGATCTTCACTCCGTAATCCATGACCGTTATCCTCTCGGACACGTTCATCACGACCCGCATATCGTGTTCGATAAGCAGTATCGTAATACCAAGATCATCGCGAAGTCGGCGGAACAGCCTCAGCGCATCCTCGCTTTCCGACGGGTTCATGCCCGCGGTAGGCTCGTCGAGTAGCAGGAGCTTCGGCTCGGATGCCAAGGCACGGGCTACCTCGACGCGGCGCTGGGCGCCGTATGGCAGATTCGACGCCAACTCGTTGCCGACGTGCCGCAGACCCACGTACTCCATGAGCTCCTCGGCCCTGGCTTCCGCCTGTTTCTCTTCTTCAATGAACGAGCGCGTGCGGAAAACGGCCTGGATGGCATTCTGTTTGAGACGGGTATACGCGCCGACCATGATGTTCTCGATGACGGTCATGCTTCCGAAAAGCCGTATATTCTGGAACGTTCGCGCCATGTGCAGGGCGGTTATCTTCTCGGGAGCCTGTCCCTCGATACGGTTTCCGTCAAACAGGATGGAGCCTTCCTCGGGTTTATACAGGCCGGAAATTGTATTGAAAAATGTCGTCTTGCCGGCGCCGTTCGGTCCGATGATGCTGAAGATGCAACCTTGTGCGATGGTGAAGCTCATCTTGTTCACGGCCGTCAGGCCGCCGAATCGCTTGACTACGTCGATCGTGGTAAGGATGTCGGTGGACTCAGACATGATCATCCTCCTTGGTGCCTGATGTGGGTTCCACGCCGTTGTCCTCCACAGTGTCGTTCTGCACGGCGGCGTCGTCGACGGTAGTTTCCGGGACCACGCCGTTCAGTAACTTGGATCGCAGCTCGCGCTGCCGCCTGGCCGCGGGCAGGATGCCTGCAGGACGGTAGATCATCATGAGTACAAGGATAATCCCGAAGACCAGGCGCTGGTACTTGGATGGATCGAGCTGATTGGAGAGATCCCTCCAATAGAAATTGATGAT
>SPCK01000337.1 GCA_004525355.1 Spirochaetales bacterium | reverse complement strand
ATTCGGGTCCGCGATCAGAACCTCGTCGCCCGGATTGATGAAGGCGAGCATCGACGCCATGATGCCCTCGTTGGCCCCGGCCATGACGATGGCCTGTTTCTCGCCGTCAGTGGGGATGCCGGTATCCAGCTCGGTCCGCTTGCCGATGGCCTTGCGCAGCGTGGGTATGCCCAGGTTGGGCGCGTAGTGTACTTCGCCGCGCTCGAGCGCCTCGATAGCTGCCTTCTTGATATGCACCGGCGTGTCAAAATCTGGCCTGCCTATCTGCCAGTGGATGACGTCGCGACCCTGCGCCTCGAGTTCGCGCACCTTGTCGAATACTTTCCTGATGCCGGAAAAGGGAACCAGTTCCAACCTGGACGCGAACCTGGGATCTTGATCCATACGTGTTTCCGCTTCTTTGGTGGCCATTCCAACTCTCCTTTACTTATGCTTCCTGAGAATGAGTTCATCGTAGTCGCCGCCCTGTATCTTGGCCTCGACGATGACCGGCCCGTCCATTTCGAATGCCTTTGCGAGCACGGTGTGGTATTCCTCAACGTTCGTGGCGACGATGACCGGGACGCCGAACACGTACTCGGCGGAAGGGAAATCCTCGTTGTATAGTTTGGTGCCGTAGCTGGGCATGTTCTTCTTGTCCTGCTTGAGCCGAATCAGGTCGAGGCTTCGGTCCGCGAGTATGACGAACACGATGTGGAGTTTCTGCCGCCTGGCCGTGGCCATCTCACCGGCCATCATGAGGAATCCGCCGTCCCCGGTCACGCACGCCACCTGCTTGTCGGGGCGGCAGATTTTCGCCGCTATCGCAGCGGGAACGCCGAAGCCCATGGACGACCAGCCATTGGTCATGAGCTGCAGGCCGGGCCCCGGGGTTCGCCACATCTGCCCAATCAGGTGGGTGTGGCCGCCGACATCGCAGGCCATGATGCCGTCGGCCGGCAAGGCCTTACGCAGTTCTTCGAGGGCTGCCCTTGCGCCAAAGCTCCCCTTGGGCGCTTCCATCAATTGGAACATGGCCATTTTACGGTTGGCGAGTGCTTTCTGGTCCCAGCCGGACTGGAGGGGCGCCATGTCGGCAATGCGCCTCAAGGCTGTCCGGATGTCGCCCGTGATGTCAGAAACGTCACCATAGGCGTTTCGGTCGATATCCGCCGGTACCGAATCGAGATGAAGGAGCGGGACGGTCGGCATCCATTCCTCGTAATTGAATTCTATTGGATCGTATCCGACTCCCACTACCAAGTCCGCCTGACTGTACGTTTCGGCCACGCGGTCGCTCAGTGCGTGAAAGAAGACTCCCGCGTACCAGGGATGATCTTCCGGCAGGAGGCCCTTGGCCATCGGCGTGAGTACGACCGGGATGCGATGTTTTATTGCTATTTCCGCGATGAGGGTAGCCACCTTGGCTCGTACCGCGGAAAGGCCTACCGCGAGTATGGGTTTCCTTGATTTGAGGAACCTGGCCTCCATAAGCTTGAGATCGACATCTCGTACGGATGCGGTGGTCATGACCGAGGGCGGGCCGGACCAATCAGCCCCATGGGGGGCCGATTTGGGCCCCAGGTCTTCAGGCAGCCCGATGTGCACGGGACCGGGAACCTCGGTCAGGGCCGTCCTGAAGGCCTGCCCGATGATCTGGTCGATCCGATCGACCGTCAGCCTGGTTGTCCACTTGGTCAGGGGCTTGAATAAGGCCTGCTGATCGATGGCCATCTGAACCGTACGGCCGATCATCGCTTCGGGAGGCTCGCTGGTCAGGGCGATCACCGCGGAACGGTCCAGGAGCGCGCCACCTACGCCCGTACTGAGATTGGTGGCTCCGGGTCCTACTGTCGCATAGCAGACTCCCGGTATTCCGGTCAGGCGATACGTAACATCAGCCATGAACCCTGCGCTGGTCTCGTTGCTCACCAGAACGAATTCAATGCCGCCCTTCCGCATCGCTTCCATATAATACAGCCAGGAACCGCTGGGAACCCCGTACACATGGCGGACTCCCATTTCCTTAAGTCGGCGGACCACTTGATCAGCTACGGTAGACATCGTGCCCTCCTCGTTTGTTCAGCTCTTGTTGTGCTTCGAACGTAAATACTGTAGGTTAAAATAATCGCTTGCCAAAAATATATATCCAACATAATATATCCTATATTGTTAACATGTCTTTTGATTATTTACAAGACATTATTCCTTGAATTCGTATTTGATTTGCTATGGAGCTACTTTGCACGACATTGGCGTCATGGTATAGTGAGGGTGGAATCGTGAAATATATCCTATATGATTGCCGACACAAGGCAGACTGCGAGCATATATGAAGAAAATTGTGACGCTATCCATGCGTGAACAGATGTACGAGGCCCTGAAAGACCTCATATTGACCAACACCTACAAGCCGACAACTGTGCTTCAGATAGATCGCCTCGCTGATGAATTCGGCGTAAGCGCCACTCCGGTGCGCGAAGCGTTGGTCAGGCTGGAATCGGACGGGCTGGTCAACCTGATTCCCAATAAGGGTGCCCAGGTAACCGATATACACGAAGACGACATTCGCAACACATGGGAGATGCGCAGGCTCCTGGAACTATATGCCGCCCGCACCAGTATCGGCTGTATCAAGGATGTGGAGTTGGCAGAGCTCGAAGTGGAATTGATTCACGTTCGGGACGATCCCTTTGACAATAATCGCTATATCGCTTCGGATATGCACCTGCATGAGACGCTTTTTGTCCACCTGGGCAATGAGATCCTCAAGGATTCGATCCGGCGGGTTCACCAAATGTCACTTCGTATCCGCTATTTCGCCGAACAAAGCGTGGCAACGCACGACAGTGCGGTCCATGAGGTCATACAGGAGCATCTTGCGATCCTCGAAGCCCTGCGTTCACGCGATATAGCGCGAATCGAGGCAGTTCTGTACAAGCATCTGCAGAATGGAGAAACGCGAACACTCAGGGCGCTTGGCATGGTGCACTGAGACGCTGCTCGGACATCGTTTCCAAAAGCCTTCCCATCATCCTTCCACTCAAACCAGAATGTGCTTCATGCGCTTCGTTTTCCCAGATCCTTGAGCGAAATCAAAAACGTTCGGCATCGTCACATATGAATTTCAAAAAATTCCTTTAATTTTCACATTTTATGCTTGTAGCTCAAAGCAACACATGCTACACTCCATGATATAGGATATATGATATAACCAACAAAAATAT
>SPCK01000196.1 GCA_004525355.1 Spirochaetales bacterium | reverse complement strand
CGTACTTGAACGGGAACTCGCGGATTGATACAGGGAGTTCAAGGGATCGCCGGACCTTGACGTTGACAGAATCAGGATGGCCTGCCTGCCGGGGCCGCCATCGGGTTATGATGGCTTGCTGCAATCTGAAAACCTGGGGGGATAATGGACGTACGAAAGGTAAAGGAAGCTCAGCTCGCTGAGCTCAAGGCCGCGCTGGTTACCGTAGAGGGTACACCCACCGAGGTTTACAGTCGCATTGTAGGCTATTACCGGGCGGTACGTAACTGGAACGCGGGAAAACGCGAGGAATTTTCTTCAAGGAAGGAATACGATATAGCTTCACCGACAGCGTGGCCCGCCTCGCTCGACGGAGCGATGGCTCGGCGATCCGGGGTCGACGGGATCGCCACGGCTGCCACAGGGGCGCGTCCGGTTTCCTATCTGCTGTTTACGCGGCGTTCCTGCCCGAATTGTCCACCTCTGCGAGAATTCATGTCCTCCTGCGCCTTGTCGGGTCAACTAGTCGACGTGGACGCCGACGAAGGACCGGATCTTGCCGCAGCATACGAGGTGCTGGCTACGCCGACAGTTATCCTTCTGGGTTCCGACGGCGAAGAGTTGGCCAGGGGCTATACCAAGGCACAGTTGCTCGCACTGCTGACACCGGTCAAGACCGGATCAGGATCGCTTGTGTTCCAGCCGGGCATGCACGAGACAGCACGCGCTTGACGGAGCTCTATCCGGTTCCCGTCCCATCTGCCGGTGTGGAGAGCGCGCCCCTGACGCGGGCTGGATTGCAGAAAACGAGTCTCATAGATTTCCCCGGCAGGGTGGCAGGCGTAGTTTTCCTGCCGGGGTGTAATTTTTCCTGTCCGTACTGCCACAATCCCGATCTTGTTGTCGACGTGGACTTGAGCGCCCTGACCGCCTGGACTGATATCCTTGCGTATCTGGAACGCCGCAGGGGGCTGTTGACGGGGGTCGTGTTCTCGGGAGGAGAACCGACCCTTCATGAGGAATTGCCGGTTCTCGCGGCGCAGGTCCGCGCCCTGGGCTACGCGGTTAAGCTCGATACCAACGGGTCTCACCCCGGGTGCATCGCCGCGGTCGGAGCGGATTTCATCTCGCTGGACATCAAGGCGGCTCCCGCCCGCTACGGGATAGTGTGGCCGGACGCACCCGATGACACCGCCCTTCGCATTGTGCAAAGCATGGAAGTCGTCCGGGGCCTGGGCGTTCCCTATGAATTTCGCGTCACCTGTGCTCCCGGCATTTTCGGTACCGCCGATGCGCGCGCTCTCCAACCCCTGCTGGAACCATGTGACGAGGTGCTGCTGCAGCCGTATCGACCCGGGCGGGTCCTGGATTCCGGCTGGGCTGCCGCGGCCGGGTGCTATACCGAGGGCGACCTGGACGAGCTGCTGTCCATCCTTCGCGAAGTGGCTCCGCTGGCAAGGATCCGCGGTCGCTGAAATCGAGTTTTAGCGCTTGCGTTTCAGCAGTGCCGATCATACCATGGTGATATGCCGTCGCACTTTCCCGAATCATTCCATCCGCTGCTGCGCGATTGGTTCATTGAACGGTACGGTCATCCCACTCCCGTCCAGGCGGCGGCTTGGCCCCGCATCGCGGCGGGCGAGCATGTGCTGGCGAGCGCTCCAACGGGAACGGGAAAGACCTTGACGGCGTTTCTCGACGCGCTTTCTCGCTTCGCCAACGGTTCGCTCGATCCGGATCGCCTGTCGGTGCTGTACGTGTCTCCGCTCAAGGCCCTCAACGAGGATGTACGGCTCAACCTTATTGAACCGGCCAAGGAATTGTCCGCGTACTTTGCCGCGCGCGGCGAACGTTTTCCGCGGATTCGGGTGGCAACCCGCTCCGGCGATACGACGCAGGCAGAGCGCAGGCGCGCGCTGTCCGATCCGCCCTCGATTCTGTGCACGACTCCCGAGAGCCTTTCCATACTGCTTGCATCCAAAGGTGGGCTGGGGCTCCTTTCCGGAATACGGCTCGTTGTGCTGGATGAGATCCACGCGTTGATGGGAACAAGGCGAGGCGCCCTTCTGGCCTGCTCGGTGGGCCGCCTGGCCCTCATGTGCGGAGAGTTCCAGCGGGTCGCTCTGTCGGCGACGGTCAATCCCTTCGAGGCGGCCGCGCGCTTCGTGGGAGCGCGACGTCTGGTGCGTAAAGCCGACGGCGTTGCGAGCTGGGAAGAGAGGCCGGTAGCCATCGTCGCGCCGCCCACGGACAAGCGTTATGAATTATCGGTGCTGTGGCCCGCCGTTCCTCTGGTAGCACCTTCGCCGTTCGATGACGGCGGCGTGCGGGATGGAGTCGCCTCTCGCTATGCGGCCATTGTGGGAGATCTGGCGGCCAGGCTTGCTGAAGAACGCGGGGTCATCGCGTTTACCGATTCCCGCAGGAGGGCGGAACGCCTGGCGGCGATGCTCAATGAGGCGGTGGGCGAGGGGACCGCATGGGCCCACCACGGATCGCTGTCCCGGGATGTTCGGCGCGCGGTGGAGCGAAGGCTCAAGGAGGGCAGCCTACCCTGCGTCGTAGCAACCAGCTCGCTGGAACTCGGCATAGACGTCGGATCGGTAGGCTTGGTGGCACTCGCGGGAACGCCTTCACGGGCTGACCAGGCCCTGCAACGATTGGGAAGGTCCGGGCATCGCGTCGGGCAGACAAGCCGTGGACTGGTCTATCCCTTCCATGGCCTGGACCTGCTGCAGGCCGCCGCGATCGCAGAGGCGGTAGCGGCGGCCGATGTCGATCCCGTCAAGGCGGCGTCCGCTCCCCTGGATGTGCTTGCCCAGGTCCTCCTGTCGATGGCGCTGTTCGAGCCTCGCAAGCTCGACGAACTATTCGACGAGTTGCGTTCCTTCGCTCCCTACGTCGACCTGGATCGGGACGAGTACGACGCGGTCGTTGGCATGCTCTCCGGGCGTTACGCTGGCACAAGGGTCAAGGAACTGGCAGCCCGGGTCTACTTGGATACAGAAAACGGCATCATCCGCGCGCGCGAGGGCGCCGCGATGCTGTTGTACTCATCGGGTGGCGCCATACCCGACCGCGGATATTATTCGATGCGCCTGGCCGGCGGCGGCGCCAGGATAGGCGAGCTCGACGAGGAGTTCGTTTTCGAGCGACGGGTAGGCAACAGCTTCAATTTCGGGGCGCAAGCATGGCGGATCGTCGCCATTGGGGACGAGTCCGTCGAAGTCGTTCCCCTCGATCGGGACGCCGACTTCATGCCCTTCTGGAAGGCTGAAAAGGCATCGCGCGGGATCTCGGTCGCTGATCGGATGCTCGGGCTGTGCGAGTCGTTTTTCCGGGAGCCCGCGGGTTTCGGCGTTCGCTTGCGCGACGAGCTAGGCTTCTCGGACGAGGCGGCGGATACGCTCGTTTCCTTCCTGGCTCGTCAGGTACGGAGCCAGGGAGGCGCGTTACTGCCGACAGCGCACTCCGTTTCGATCGAGATGCATCGGGATCCGGATCGCCGGCCTGATTCGACGGCCGTATTCATCCATACGCTCAGGGGCCTATCGGTCAACGAGCCGTTCGGGCTTGCCCTTGCCGCCTGCATGGGCGAACGGCTGGGCGCCACGGTGGACCGGCTGTCCAACGACGATTCGATATTTCTCCTGATGCCGCTTTCCGATAGGGAGGAGGTCCGGGCCGTCGTCAGGGACGCCATCGACGAGATCGGGGATTCGTCGCGCCTGGCAAGCCTGCTGCGCGCCGGGCTGGAGGACAGCGGCGCGTTCGGAGCCGCGTTCAGGGAGAACGCCGGCAGGGCCCTCCTTCTACCCAAGGCCGGTTTCAGCCGGCGTACGCCACTGTGGATCACCCGCCTGCGTGCCAAGCGACTGTTCGAACGCGTCCGGGGCTATCCCGATTTTCCCGTCGTAAAGGAGAGCTGGCGGTCGGTGCTGCAGGAGCGGTATGACATGCCGCGGCTTTCAAACCTCTGCGCCGGGCTGGCGGACGGACATGTCGCAGCGGCATTCTTCAGCTCCATCGTTCCCAGCCCGTTTGGGGACAGCTCCGGATGGGCGGAAACCAATCGCTATCTGTATGAAGGCGACCAGATGCACGCTGCCCCATCAGCGTACGCCGTCGGCAAGCAGTCCGATTCCGGCGCGCAATCCGTCGGCGACCGGGCCATTGAGAATGCATTGCAGGATTCACTGCTCAGGCCGACGATCCCGGCGTCCGTAATGGCCACATACGGGCGACGCGCACGCAGGGAGGAGCCCGGGTGGAATCCTGAAACGCCCGATGCCCTTGCGGATTGGGTCGATGAGCGAGTATTGATTCCCTTGGACGAGTGGGCAGCGCTCCTGTCAGCCTGTCCCGGCGAGCTGGCGCTGGCAGCTTCCGCCGCGCTCGATACCGAATCCTCGAGTTCGGGAGGTCATTCCGGTATCCTCTCGAGGCTTCGGACGATGCGGCTTCCGGGTGCGCGTATCGAGGCCGTTGCCCGGCGGGAACGGATTGCCGAGCTTGAGCGGGATCCTCAATCAGCCGTGGCTCCCTGGCTATCATCATGCGGTCCCGTATCCCTCGACCGCCTGGGTAGCATCTTCGGGCTTGAGCATGATGACGCGGCCCGCCTGTGCCGGTCCCTGGAGGAATCGGGGGAGGCCGTATTTGACGAGCGTGGTTTCGGGCAGGGACAGGGCCCCGCTGTGTGTTCCCGAGACGGACTCGAAGCACTCCTTAGAATGACGCGGCGGGCGGCCAGGCCGTCGATCAAGCCGCGACCGGCCGGTTCCCTGGCCGGTTTCCTCGCCCTCGTACAGAAGGTCGGCCAAGTCGGCCAGGTCGG